>CALZHT010000008.1:64904-86084 GCA_945787445.1 uncultured Desulfobulbaceae bacterium | reverse complement strand
CTCGGATCAGGTCATATGCAGACACCTTGCCGATTATCCTTTTTGCGTCATCCGTTACAAAAATGGTCTTGTGAAAAACACCTGCGCCACCGGACTCAACAACTTCATATTTTCTTTTTAATATGCCCAGAACAGTACCCAGGTTGCTCTTCACATGGACGGTTCCATACTCATTAATCGGTATCATTATATCTTTCAGCCTAACTTGGTTGTTCATGTTCCTCCTCCTCTTATAAATGACTAGATGAAAAGAAATCGCTATTAGTTTTGAATTTAAGCAATTCCGGTGCCATTTATGAAAATAGAAAGTATCTATTCTTTATTATTACATAATTTGTAAACCATGATGTTTATGGTAGAAAACGAATATGTTTTAATTTGCAACATCAAATTACTCAACAACCTCCGTCTAAAGACGGTGGGTTGTGAATGAAAAGGGCTGAAAGTCCGAATACGGGTCAAATAGACTCGTTTGTATCGTGCTCATGCTCGTGCTCGTGCTTGTGCTTATGCTTATGCTCGTAAGCGAAAAGGAAGCTTTACTTACGTGTTTGATTATGAATACAAGGAAAATCGATTACGATTACGATTACGATTACGCGTACGAGCACGAAAATAACAAATACGAGCTAAAGCTGTCTGCTTGAAAGGCAGTTGTATTAAACTTACTGAGACAATAATTGGTTTACAATACCCTTTTAATACCAGGTGTTATGGGAATCTCTCCATAACAAGTAATTGCGTTGCAAAGGACAACAAATAAGCCCTCTAAAGGCCACCTCTGCAAAGTTAATACTGTCGATCATACCTAAAGCCGTGACTCCCAAATGTGATGATACCGCAAAAAGTATAAAATGCCATTCCCGTGCCATCCAATTTCAAGGGATCACAAGGTACACTGAAGAACGGTTAGTGTAGAAATCCCCTTTAAGCCTGCCTTGTAAGCTTGCGATGATTCTCTTTGCCCTGCTGAACAGCCGGAATCAAACGTTATCATTATAATTCGAGCTTCAGACCCTGCCGGACAATCTTTCGTGTTGTGTTTTGCACCATACCGATGATGAAAAACGGTAAAACGGACAACCATCTATAATTATTAAAAATTATTGTCTGATTGTCATTCATTTGTATTGCATTTTAAAACAGCGCGAACAAATCACAAAGCATGGATTCATTGAATTTTATTCTTTATTTTCAGTTGGTTATGGAAATTTATGCGTGATGGCATGAAATTTGTATTTATATGAACATAAAACTTTAGGATTGGTAACTTTGCCTGAGGTTTTGACTTTCACTTTTTTTGCATAGGAGGGTGTCCCATGAAAAACATACGTGCCAAAATTGAAGGATTAGGAGCTGCGGTAGCATTTGCGGAAGCAGGAGAGGTTGAAACTGCATTAACTTTCCTACACGACAAAACCAGCAATGAAAAAGCTTCAATGAACACTGCAAGCAAGCATACGGTCTCAGCTTCACCAGGTTTTATGCAAAAATTGTCTCAGAAGCTCGAAAGCATATCAACCGCGATTGCCTTTGCTGAGGCCGGCGAACGGGAAACCGCCCTCGAATTTCTGGGTGGGGAATCCTACGTTGCAGAAAGACAGGCCGCAAAAGAAGCAGGGCTTACGGTGCAAAAAACAACCTCTTCGCGTCTTGCTGAAAAAATCGGCAAGGTTGCCGAGGCTGTTGCTTTTGCCGAAGCAGGAGAACACGAACATGCCAGGACCCTGATGGGAGAAAAAGCACTTCAGGAAAAGGAAAAAGGCAGGATTCTGGTGGTGGGCCGCGAATACAGTTTTTCAGATCACCTCATGGCTTACGCTACGAATATGGCCAAAAGGATGCGGCGTGATATTGTCGCCCTGAATGTGACCGCCAGCGACGTTGGTTTTACATTTCTATCGGCATATCATAAGACCGTCAAGGAGGACTTTCAGCGTCATGCAGCAGAGAATGCTGAGGTTTTCAAAAAGAAGGCGGCTGCAGAAGGGGTCGAGTTTGAGCATGTAATACGATTTGGCGATCCTGATCGGGCCATCCGATCACTTTGTGAGGAAATCGGCAAAATCACATATGCTTTAGCCGAGCCGGAAATAAGTGAAAGCAAACGCCCTGCCGATGTTGACGATCAGTGGGAAATTCCTGTGTTTTGTATTGTTCCCCAGGCTGCTTAGCAGCTGGGTCGGCCTCCAGGAACGTCACGCGCAAAGGCCGACTGTAAACATGGATTGTGGGTAACGCAATCCGGAATGGCCTGATTTTAATGGCAAAGGGGGAGTGTCATGATCATGCAACTGTATATAGCCATAAGTATACTCTTTTTTCTCGTACTCATGGCAACATCTGATACACGTTAGTGCTCGGCTGTGGACAAGTGGCCCGCGGCAATAGCAAACAAAAAAACCGAATACGCTTTAACTGCTAGAGGTATCGATTCCGACAAATAATTTGTCCTGTGGAAAAGGAGGGCTGTCATGACTGGAGAAATGTATTTGACGATGGGGGTGCTCGTCTTTGTCATCCTTCTATTTGTCTTCGAATGGGTGCGGGTGGATGTGGTTGGAATCATGATGATGGTTCTCCTCCCGATATTGGGGCTCATATCCGGAGATCAGGCATTTATCGGGCTCAGCAGTAATGCGGTGGTTTCCATTATTGCAGTGATTATCATCGGAGGCGGGCTCGACAAGACAGGGGTCATGAATCAGGTGGCCGGACCCATTATAAAAATCGCCGGTAAGAGTGAAAAAAAGATCATTGCCTTAATCTCCGGAACAGTGGGCATCATTTCCAGTATGATGCAGAATATTGGCGCCGCCGCCCTGTTTCTGCCTGCTACCAAGAGAATCAGCAAAAGGGTGGGAATCCCTGTTTCCCGAATCCTGATGCCCATGGGTTTTTGCGCCATAATCGGCGGCACCATTACATTGGTGGGAGCAAGCCCGACAATCCTACTCAACGACCTTATGGTGCTGGGCGGTGAAAAGCTGGAGCCTTTTGGATTGTTTACCCAGACGCCCATCGGCCTCTGTTTGTTAGTCAGTGCCATACTGTATTTCATGTTCTTGGGTAGATTCGTGCTCCCGGTAAAAGAGGGGGAAGAGGACAAAGGCGCCACCCTCACCTTAATGGAGGAGTACCGGCATCTGGAAAGCACCTTTGAACTGCACATCCCTGATACTTTTGAGGGACCCAAGGTTCTCGGAGAAATGGCGATCCGGCCAACCTATCTGGTGACGGTGGTTGCAATCGCAAAAAACGTAGAGAAGGATAAGATATTTGTGCCGCGCACATCAGACACTCTGGCCCCGGGAGACGATATCGTGGTTGTCGGGAACCGTGAAAATGTTGAGCAGATGGCCGCAGATTTTAAGTTCATTTTAAAAAATGAACTGGAGGAATTTGCCGAGAGTTTTGCCCGCACCAATGCCGGTATGCTGGAGGCGGTGGTTTCACCCCGTTCCGAACTTATCGGTAAAAGTATAAGCGAGGTCAGTTTCAAGCAAAGATTTCAAGTGAATCCCCTGGCGGTGTTTCGGGGTGACAAAATATTCTATGGCGGTATTACCCAGCTCAAACTGCTCATGGGAGACGCCATTTTGCTCCAGGGACCATGGGAGAAGTTTCATCTCATAAAGGAAAGACATAATCCCCACGAACTGGTCTTTTCATCACCATTGGAAGGCGAAGTTTTACGCCCGGATAAAGCCAAGCTGGCTGTGCTGTGGCTTGCCATTGCCCTTGGCCTGGTTATGTTTTCCGGTATGAAGCTCTCTGTGTGCCTCATGGCAGGAGCGTTGGGCATGGTCGTCACCAGGGTGCTTTCCGTTGATGAAGCCTATCATGCGGTGGACTGGATGACCGTGTTCCTGCTGGGCGGCTTGATCCCCCTGGGCATAGCCTTTGAGCAGACAGGTACGGCAGCCTATATAGCCCAGGCTGTTCTTAATTTTATCGGCAATGTGCCGTTTATCGTATTGCTTGTTGTTATAGGGATCATGACCTCCTTTTTTACCCTGGTGGTGTCCAATGTCGGCGCCACGGTATTGCTGGTCCCCCTCTGTATGAATATGGCGGTTATGGCGGGCGGTGATCCGCGCATGGCGGCGCTGGTGGTCGGGCTGTCCGCTTCCAACACTTTCATCCTGCCAACCCACCAGGTGAACGCACTGGTCATGCGGCCGGGAGGGTATCGCACCGTTGATTATACCAAGGCCGGCGCGGTTATGACCGTTCTCTTTATGGTCGTTATGATGACGGTAATTTATCTGTTCTACTTGTAATAGCGGGATAGCAGGCATGGAGACGGGAGGTCACAGTATCTTCAAGAGCCTGAAACGAAAAATTACATAGAAGGTCGCAGCTGAAATGGTTATGCCATCTGGATAAATAAAACAACAATAATCCTCTCATAAGGCAACAGGCAATGGATGCTCAGCAAATGGCTCGCCCCATAAAAGATTATGTTCAGCGCTTTAAGGCCAGGGTTGAGTTAATCACTCAGGAAGCAAAAATGCGCGAACTGCTCCGGACCGCCCGGCAGATTGCCAAGAGCGATTGCAACGTCCTTATCAGCGGGGAAAGCGGCACCGGCAAAGAACTCCTGGCCCACTATATTCATGAAAACAGCAGCCGCAACAGCGGCCCCATGGTGGCCATTAACTGCGGTGTGTTTACCGAAGAATTATTGAGCAGCGAGCTTTTCGGCCATGAAAAAGGCGCCTTTACCGGCGCCTATACCAGAAAAAAAGGGTTGGTTGAAATCGCTTCCGGCGGCACCCTTTTTCTTGATGAAATAACGGAGATGCCCTTATCCATGCAGGTCAGGCTTCTTCGGGTTATTCAGGAAAAAGAAGTCAGCCGGGTTGGCGGGATACATCGCATCCCGGTCGATGTGCGTTTTATTGCAGCCAGTAACCGGGATATTCATGATGCCATTGCAGCCGGTCATCTGCGAGATGACTTGTTTTTCCGCCTCAATGTGGTCTCATTACATATCCCGCCCCTTTCCGAACGAAAATCGGACATTCCCTTACTCTGCACATACTTTTTAAATAATTTTGCCAGGGGAGGAAACTCCGGTGTAGTTGCGATCTCCCCGAAAGTAATCAAGTTGTTAATGGATTACGATTTCCCGGGGAATGTTCGGGAACTGGCCAATATTATTGAGCGCGGCCTGGCTCTGGCCACCGGTCCAACCATAGAGCCCAAACATCTTCCTGACGATTTTACAAAAAAATCTCTCCAGGTGTTCCGTTCAAAGAAGGAAAAGAAGCCCTATAAAACCCTGGAAGAACATGGGATGGACTACATTCTCCTGGTGCTCAATGAAGTAGAAGGCAACAAATCCCATGCTGCAAAGGTTCTCGGACTTGATCGATCTTCCTTGTGGCGCAAATTGAAACGCTTCGGCATTGCAACGGATGAAGCAAAATCGACCTATTTCTCAATGCGAGGGTAGTGATGCATTTCATTTATACATTTCTCCTCATGTTCGGATTCTGGATCATCTTATCGGGAAAATTTGATCTTTTCCATCTAACGCTGGGTGTCATATCCAGTGGATTGGTTGCGCTCCTTTCTCATGACCTCCTTTTCAAGGACCGGACCCAAAAAAACAGGCTGGTTGAAGTGTCCCGTTTTGTACAATACATCCCTTGGATAATGGGTGAGATTGTTAAAGCAACTCTGCATGTGGTCTACCTTGCCCTGCATCCGAGGATGAAGGATTTGATCGATCCCAAGATCATCCGCTTCAGGACAAAACTCAAAAGCAAGGTGGGGCGGGTTGCCTTTGCCAACTCCATCACTCTGACTCCGGGCACGATTACCATACGGATTGTCGATGATGAATACCATGTACATGCCTTGAGTCGTAAAGTGGCGGACGGGCTCCCTGGTGAGATGGAAGAACGGCTCCACCGCGTTTTCAGAGAGGATTGAACATGAATGACTTTTTTCTGGCAGTCGGCATCGGGCTCTGTTTGTTGATTACTCTCACGCTGTATCGGGTGATTCTTGGGCCCACGGTAATCGACCGGATTATGGGGGTCAATATCATAGGCACCAAAACGACCATCCTGTTGATTGTCATAGGGATAATTTATCGGCGGGTCGATATGTTTGTGGATATTGCCCTGGCGTATGCCTTGCTGAATTTTATCACAACCATCGCGGCATCCAGATACTTTCAGCGTCATAAAAACCTCTCTCCTCTCGGTTTCGGTTTCCGCTACAAAAAGGAGGCCGGCAAATGATTGATATGTTGACGATCATCCTCATTCTCACCGGATATTTCTTCTTTTTCGCCACAACCATCGGGGTGCTGAGATTTCCTGATTTCTATGCCCGCATGCATGCGGCCGGCAAGGGTGATATCCTTGCCTCTTTGTTGATGCTGACAGGTCTTGCCCTTTACAATCTTCACCACTTTTCAGTAAATCAACTCTTGGTCAGCCTTAAAATCATGCTGATCGTGATGTTTATTTTCCTGGCCAGTCCCACGGCCACCCATGCAATCCTGGATGCCGGTTATGAGTCAGGGGTGCACCCGTGGACAAAAGAAAAGAAAACGGAGGACAAAAGAGAATGATATGGCAACTTGACCTGATCATTTTGACCCTCATTATTCTATGCGCCTTTGCCACGATAAGCGTGCAGGATCTGCTCAGTGCCGCGATCATTTTTGGCGCCTACAGTTTTTTGATGTGTCTGCTCTGGACCGAGATGGGATCGGTGGATGTTGGTTTCACCGAGGCTGCGGTGGGTGCCGGTGTTGGCACCGTATTTTGTATTGCCGCTGTCTTTCAGACCACAAGAAAAGTCAAGGTCGACCATCAAATGAATCCATCCAAATTTATAGGTCTTTTAGCAGCTTCGTTTATAGGTATCGTGCTTCTTATTGCCCAGGGAGATTTCCCGGCCTGGGCCGACCCTGATTCTCCTGCGAGCCGTTATTTATCACCGCATTTCATCACCAATACCATTGCCGAGACCTCGGTGCCAAACATCGTTACTTCGGTACTTGCCGATTATCGCGGTTTCGACACCATGTTCGAGACCGCGGTTATCTTCGCAGCCGGGGTGGCGGTTTTCGCTATCTTACGAAGGGGCAGGGGAAAAGAAGAGAATGATCAGGCTGTTGCGGCCGGGACCGAAGACGTTAATCAGGATTTGATTATTCAATGGATCTGCCGGCAGCTGGTGCCCTTTATGCAGCTTTTTGCCTTATATGTCGTAGCCCATGGCCATCATAGCCCAGGCGGCGGTTTTCAGGGCGGAGTTATCCTGGGAGCGAGCTTCATCCTCCTCCAATTAACCTATGATCTGAAAACAGTTCTGCAGCGCATGAGTGAACGATGGAATGTGCTGCTGGGCAATCTCGGCGTGTTCATCTATGCGGGTATCGGTCTTCTCTGTCTGGTACTGGGGGCCAATTTTCTCGATTACTCCGTTTTAAGTAAGATTCTGCCGGCAACAAGCCCGATAATGGCGCGTTCCCACGGCATGCTGGGAATTGAGATCGGAGTAGCCATCGCCGTTATGGCTATAATGATCGGCATCTATACAAATTTATCCTCGCACGGGGACCATGAACAGGGTTTATGAGCCATGGAAACTATTATCACTGATTATAATTATTGGATCTACATTCTGTTGATGATGATCGGGCTCTATGCCATGTTGTCCCAAAATAATCTGGTAAAAAAAATTATCGGCATGAGCATCTTCCAAACCGCGATTATTGTATTTTATGTGTCCATCGGCGCCAAAAAGGACGCCACCATCCCGATTATAGAACATGGCCACGGTCACGGAGCTGCATCCCAGGCAATAAGTGCCTTGCAGTACGTCAATCCCTTGCCCCATGTATTGATGCTCACCGCCATCGTCGTTGCGGTGTCCACTCTTGGCGTAGCCCTGGCAATTATTTTGGGCATCCATCGACAATACGGCACCCTTGAAGAAGATGAGATCCTGGAGCAGATATAATGATATACTCTGAACAGCTGCCTATCCTTTTGATGATATTTCCTCTGTTTGCCGCTTTTGCCATAAGCGTCACCGGAGTGTTTCATACGAGGTACTGTTATCCGGTCGCCGTTTGCGCCCTTATCGGCTCTCTTTATACTTCCGTAGGAGTGCTTTTTGAGGTCCTTGAAAAAGGCGTTATTCATTATCGCCTTGGCGGCTGGCCGCCGCCCTTCGGTATCGAATATGTCATCGATTATCTGAATGGATTGGTATTGGTGGTCGTCTCCTTTGTCAGTTTAGGCGCTGTAATCTTTTCCAAAGAAAGCGTCAAGCAGGAATTACCGGACAAGATCCCGCAGTTTTATACCCTGTTTGTGCTGCTGGTAACCGGGCTCCTGGGGATGACGGTCACCGGTGATGCCTTTAACCTGTATGTCCTGCTTGAGATATCCGCACTCGCCACCTATGCCCTCATTGCCATGGGGAAAGGCCGGGCTATGTTCTCGAGTTTTATCTACGTGATCATGGGCACATTGGGCGCCTGTTTCTACCTGTTGGGAGTGGGGCATCTCTATATCATGACCGGTTCCCTCAACATGGGCGACCTGTATACCCTCATGCCGGATCTCTATGCTTCCCATGCCATCCTGGTCGCCTTTCTTTTGATCCTGGTCGGGATCTGGATCAAAATGGCCTTTTTCCCGTTACACGGATGGCTTCCCAATGCTTATACCTATGCGCCCACCGCAACAAGCTGTCTTATCGCCCCACTCATGACAAAAGTTTCCGTCTATATCATGATCAGGATAATGTTTTCCACCTTCTCGCCCGCCTTTGTGTTCAATACCTTTGCAGCGGCAAATGTCATTGTCTGGATGGCGGTTGCCGCAATCATCGGCGGCTCCATCCTGGCATTGGCACAGACGGATTTTAAAAAAATGCTCACCTACCTGATTGTCGCTGAAGTGGGCTATATGGTGGGAGGCATATGGTTGGCCAACCGGCACGGGATAACCGGCGCCATTCTCCATATTGTCAATGATGCCCTGATGACCCTGTGCCTCTTCCTGGTGGTCGGCATTATCGTCTATAAAACAAAAGGACATCAATTCAACAATATGCAGGGATTATACAAAAAGATGCCGATTACCATGGCTGCTTTCACCATAGGGGCCCTGTCCATGATCGGGGTGCCGCCCACGGCCGGGTTTTTCAGCAAGTGGTATCTCATCCTGGGCGCCATTGACAGTGGTCAGTGGAGTTTCATGGCGGCGCTGCTCTTCTCCAGCCTGGTCAATGCCGTTTTGTTCTTCCGGGTTATTGAAATCGGCTACTTTGAACCCTTTGCCGATCATCATGGCCACGGTCATCATGATGGAGCGGCAATCGCCATTGACGAGGCGCCGTTGTCCATGCTGGCCCCTCTGGTGGTTGTTGCTTTAAGCTTGATCATTTTGGGAGTATACGCCGGGTATATCGTTACCAACGTTATTCAATTTGCCGTCCCTGCCGGGATTTAGCCGGAGCGAGAATATGGATACAGTTACCTCAATAAAACCGGTTCTCGCAGTTCTGGCCTCGTTGATTGCCGTGGTGCCGATTATCATGTCCGGCACTAAACCAAACCTGCGGGAAACCTGGACGTTTGCGGCCGGTATCATAAAATTCGGTATTATAGCCTCCATGATTCCCCTGATCCTGAATGGGACCGTGATTGAATATTCCCTGATCGAGGTCCTGCCGGGGATTGCCATCCGCTTCAGGGTGGATGGACTGGGGATGCTTTTTGCGCTGGTTGCTTCCACCTTGTGGATTGCGACATCCGCATATTCCATCGGCTATATGCGCGGCCTCAAAGAGCACAGCCAAACCCGCTATTTCTCTTTCTTCGCAATTGCTCTTTCGGCAACGATTGGTGTAGCCTTTGCCGCCAACCTTTTTACCCTGTATCTGTTCTATGAAATGCTGTCACTGGCAACCTATCCTTTGGTTACCCACCATCAGGATGAGGAAGCCCGCGCATCTGGACGTAAATACCTCCTGTACATTCTTGGCACTTCTATCGGGTTCGTTTTGCCTGCCATGCTCATATGTTACAGCCTGGCCGGGACCTTGGAGTTTGCAAACCAAGGCTTCCTGGCCGGAACCGGATCCAAGGGCTTAATGACTTTCCTTCTGGTCCTGCTTCTTTTCGGATTTGCCAAGGCAGCGATCATGCCCCTTCATTCATGGCTGCCGGCAGCCATGGTCGCCCCTACACCGGTCAGCGCTTTGTTGCACGCGGTAGCAGTGGTCAAAGTTGGCGTTTTCAGCATCATACGGGTTATCACCGGGGTCTTTGGCACCGACCTTTTGCTTTCACTTCATCTGGGTACGTTCATCATTTACCTTGCATCTATTACCATCCTGGTTGGCTCATTAATCGCCCTTTCCCAGGACGGCTTGAAACGGCGCCTTGCCTTTTCCACCATTGCGCAGTTGTCCTATGTTGTGCTGGGGGTGGGATTGCTTTCACCCAAGGGAATGATCGGCGGCATGGCCCATATTGCCATGCACGCCTTTGGCAAGATCACCCTCTTCTTTTGCGCCGGCGCTATTTTTGTCGCCACCGGCAAAAAAAACATCAGTGAGATGGTGGGGATCGGCAGGAAAATGGGCTTCCTGAGCAAGTGGTATCTTGTCCTCGGTTCGCTGGAGGCCCAGCAGATGCCCATTCTCTTTGTCCTGCTCACCAGTTCGCTGCTGAATGCCGCTTACTTTATGCCAGTTGTTTACAAGGCCTTTTTCTGTGCCCCGGAAGAGGCCTTGTTCTCGAACCCGGTTCGAGAGGCCCCGCCTTTTTGTGTGGTGCCCCTGGTAATCACCGCCTTTATTTCCATTATCCTGCTTTTTTATCCCCAACCGTTTTTCAGGTTGGCCAGTGTAATGGTACAAAACATAACGGGGATGTAAGCCATGAGCACAGAAAGAAACGAAGAAACAGAAGGAAAGATGGAACTTTCTCATGAACCGGTGCCGGGATACAGGTCTGTTTTTTTCATCGCCATTTGCATCGGCATCCTGTATCTGGGATTTATTCTCTACAAGACACTTTGAGAAAACAACTATCTTGCCTCCATTGTTACAATAATCAGGGAGCGTGGATTATGAAAAAAGAGGGGATACCGGAAAAAGAATATCTTTTTGACAAGCCCAGAAATGTAAAAATACTCTTTGTGTCTTTTTATGCATCGCTGGCGATCCTGCTTGGCCTTGAGTTCCTTGTCAAAAAACATGCCTATTTCCCCTGGGAAGAGTGGCCTGAATTTTATGCTGTGTATGGCTTTGTGGCCTGTGTGGTTCTTGTTCTGGTGGCAAAGTATATTCTGCGGCCTCTCATGAAAAGAAGGGAGGATTACTATGATTAATCCAGTTCCGCCGGCAGCCATATTTATCATCGGCGCGTTATTCGTTCCGTTCCTCAGGGGAAGGTTGAAAAATGGTTACCTGTTGCTCATCCCTGTACTTGGCTTTATAAACCTGATCAGTATTCCGGAAGGGACCCACTGGGTGATCCGATTTCTTGACTATGATCTGGTTTTCGGGAAAATAGACCGGCTGAGCCTCATTTTTGGCTACATCTTCCATATCATATCCTTCATCGCCATTCTGTATGCCCAGCACGTAAAAGATGACCTGCAGCATGTGGCCGGGCTTATCTACGCCGGCAGCGCCTTGGGGGTTGTCTTTAGCGGAGATCTTTTTTCATTCTTTATCTTCTGGGAGATGCTCACCGTAGCTTCTATATTTCTTATCTGGGCGCGGAGGACAAGGGCAGCGATGGGGGCCGGATTTCGGTATCTTCTGGTTCATGCGGCCGGCGGCCTCTTTCTGCTGGCCGGCATTGTCCTCCATGTAAACCAGACCGGCTCCATAGAGTTTGGATATCTAGGATTGAATGGACTGGCCTCCTACTTTATATTCTTCGGTTTTGGTATTAATTGCGCCTGGCCCTTCCTCCATCCGTGGCTGACCGATGCCTATCCCGAGGCCACGATCACCGGCACCATATTCTTGAGCGCCTTTACCACAAAATGTGCGGTATATGCCCTGGCCCGAGCCTTTCCGGGCACCGAGGCCCTGATCTGGATCGGCGCCGCCATGGCGGGTTTCCCCATCTTCTATGCGGTTATTGAAAATGACTTGAGAAGAGTGCTGGCCTACAGCCTGATCAACCAGGTGGGATTCATGGTTTGCGGGATCGGTATAGGAACAAATTTGGCGATTAATGGCGCCGTGGCCCATGCCTTTAATGATATTCTCTTCAAAGCGCTGCTGTTCATGTCCATGGGCGCGGTAATGTATCGGACCGGCAAAATCAACGGCACTGCCTTGGGTGGCTTGTACAAAACCATGCCGCTCACCTGTATATTCTGCATCGTGGGGGCCGCGTCTATCTCCGCCTTTCCTCTTTTTAGCGGTTTTGTCAGTAAATCAATGGTTATGGATGCGGCTGCCCATGGCCACCTGAAGATCATATGGTTCATCCTGCTGTTTGCCTCAGCCGGTGTTTTCCACCATGCCGGGATAAAGATACCTTTTTTTGCCTTTTTCTCTCACGATTCCGGCATGCGGCCCAAGGAGGCGCCTCTCCATATGCTTATAGCCATGGGTATCGCGGCCTTTCTGTGTATTTTTATCGGCTCATTCCCAGGCCCGCTTTACAGCCTGCTGCCATATCCGGTCGACTATGTGCCCTATACCATGCCCCATGTGGTGGGACAAACCCAGCTCCTCTTCTTTTCGGCCCTGGCCTTCACGCTTCTCATGCTCGCAGGCATTTATCCTGCCGAGCAGAGGTGTGTCAATCTTGATGCCGACTGGTTTTACCGCAAAGGGGGACGGCTTTTCTACTCTTTAATGGATAAGGGATTCAATGGTTTGAATAAAATCGCGGATCGTATTTTCGTGGGTGGTTTGGCAGGCTTTCTCTGCCGTTTCGCAAAAGAAGGAGCTGTCAGACTTCAGCTCCTGGTAATGGTCCCGTTGTGGTTCCTGATTGACACTGATCCAACCAATCGTGCGGTTAAAAAGGAAAATTTTATCCATGCCGCCCGTCTGGGCAGCTTTCCAATCAGCCATATAGCCGTCTTTGCCGTGCTGTATCTGACTTTACTGTTTTTTATCCGCTAATACCAAGTCGCATTCAAATTCTAACTTTGTTGGTTGCGTCGTCGGCTTCCTCGCCGTATTTCATATACGCCTCCGGTGCCTCCTCCTTAGCGGCCTTGTTACCTCTTTGAATGCAACTTGGTATACCCTAGTCAAATCGGCCGCGCAATAATCGAAGCCCCGACAATCTGTTTGGATCGGTCTCTGATCGGTGAAAAGGACAACTCAACATCGACCAGGGTGCCGTCCTTCCTCTGCCGGACAGTCTTATGCCGTTCCACCACTTCGTCGTTACATACTTTTTTTAGAAACTCCTGGCACTCTCCCAGGCAGTGATCGGGCACGATGATCTCCAGCCCGTTTCCCTCCGCTTCTTCTTTGGAAAATCCGTAAACTTCTTCAGCACCCTTGTTCCAGCTGGTGATGAGAAAGTGGAGATCAACGCCGATTATGGCATCGCGCGAATAGCGCAGCACATTGGCAAGGAATTCGAGGCGCTCCTCCTGGCGCTTTTTTTCGGTGATGTCGCGGATGATGCCTTCGTAGCCAAGGACATTGCCCTGCTCGTCGATCCGGGCACTTGCAGTGATAAGCGCATAAATACTGCTGCCGTCTTTCTTCTTGAGGACGATTTCGTAATCCTTGACAAAGCCGTCCCTTTCTATGGTTTCTTGAAATTTTTTCCTTTCATCCGGGTTGGAATAGATATTCTCAACAGTCGGAAGGGAAAGCAGCGCTTCCTTGCTTTTGTACCCGAGGAGAGTGACCCCGGCCTGATTCACATCAATGATTTTCCCGTCTCTGCTGGTGGCGTATAGCGTATCTTTGGAATTCTCGAATATTCTCTTATATCTCTGGTCAGCCTCCCTGACCATTTCTTCAAGTTGTTCGATATACTTTCGCACCTCTGCTTTTATGTATGTCCGTCTGGTTATGTTCCGTAGGACGACAAATATTTCCTTTTCGATACCCGATTCATTCTTAATAGCAGCGCTATATGAAACCACGGTCTCCAGGCCGGTTTTTCCTCGCAAAACCAGCTCGTAGCCGGTCACATTTTGCTCAATAAATGTCTTATCGATTACGCTGCGGACCTCTTGCTCATCCTTAAAATAATCGGAAAATTGGCTGCCGACGAGTTTTTCCCGCGGGCATCCGGTAAGCTTGACCATCTCCTCGTTAGCTTTGACAATTATACCGTCCTTGTTTAAAACAACCAGCGAGTCAAGGGAGATATCGAAGAATCCATGGGTATAATCATGCGTAAAGCGGAGTTCTTCCACCCCTTTTTTTGCCAACCACTCAAGCGTCGCAGTTGTTTTATCCACAGTATCCGCCATACTTTTACCCCTTGTATTTTATATTGATTATTATAAACACAATCAAGGCGTTTAGAGGTATGAAAATAATAGCCGATTTGGAAACTATTTTCCAATGGCACCCTACTACTGCATATTGCACTATATGCTATAGATTGGTTTGTTGAAAATTGCACCTTTTCGGAATGTTGTACTTTTCATCTTTTCGTTTTATGGTATCTGTATTCCAAGGTGTAAACCTTTTTCATCTTTTAGAAAGAGACTCCGTTGTTCTCGTTGCAACTGTTTGGGTATTCTTCATATGAAAAAAAATACCATAGAAGAATATATTGACCAATTCACTGCCAAGGTTGAACTGATCACCCAGGAAGCAAAGATGCACGAGCTGCTCCGCACGGCCGGTCAGATTGCCAAGAGCAACTGCAGTGTTCTCATCAGCGGCGAAACCGGTACTGGAAAAGAAGTATTAGCCCGCTTTATTCATGAAAACAGCAGCCGCAGCAAGGTTCCCATGGTGGCCATTAACTGCGGCGCCTTTACGGAAGCCTTGTTGAGCAGCGAGCTTTTCGGCCATGAAAAAGGCGCCTTTACCGGCGCCTATACCTTGAAAAAAGGGCTGATCGAAATTGCCTCCGGCAGCACGCTCTTTCTTGATGAAATAACCGAGATGCCATTATCCATGCAGGTCAAGCTTCTTCGGGTTATTCAGGAAAAAGAGGTCACCCGGGTTGGGGGCGTTAGGCGAATACCTGTTGATGTACGTTTTATTGCGGCCAGCAACCGGGACATTCATGATGCCATTGCATCCGGCCATCTGCGGGACGACCTGTTTTTCCGCCTCAATGTGGTCTCATTACATATCCCCCCCCTTTCCGAACGCAAATCAGACATCCCTTTACTCTGCACATACTTCCTCAAAAAATTTGCCGAAGGTGGAAATACCCGGGTGGCCGCAATCTCGCCGGAAGTAATCCATATTTTAAGCGATTACGACTTCCCCGGCAATATTCGGGAGCTGGCCAATATCATTGAGCGCGGCATGGCCTTGGCCACCGGTTCCACCATCGAGCCGCAGCATCTGCCTGATGATTTTAAAGAAAAAACGTATCAGGTGAGTCGAGCCAAACAGGAACAGAACACCTTAAAGACCCTGGAAGAACACGAAATGGAATATATTTTGTGGGTGCTTGATGAGGTAAAAGGGAATAAATCGATGGCAGCAAAAATACTCGGATTGGATCGGAGTTCTCTGTGGCGCAAGTTGAAGCGCTATAGCATTGAAAGCAAGAAGGATTCTTGATTGCTCAGGATTGAGTGGAAGGTGATACACAGAAAACCGGAATATTGTTGAGAATACCACGGTCTTGAGCCATTGCTTCCGGCGGCAACAGGACATAGGCTATTCTTGCCACCTCATGGTAAGTGGCCTTTATTACCTTGTGGAGATCGCCGGACTTTATGATATGCTTGAAGCCGATATTCAGTAAAGCGAGTTTATCTTTGAACATGTCTCCATTTTTTATTACCTCTGCATAGCAAGCAGCATCTACTTTCCCTTTATGGACTTTGTCCGGCAGGTTAAGCACACTGAGGCCAATAACGTCATAAGAAAGTCTCTCTGCCAGAACGGTCGCATAATTGACCACCGGTTCCGTAAAGCCATCCACTTCACCGACAACAAGGATTTGGCGTCTCTTCTGAAATGCTTCTGCCGCCAACTCCCTGGCATATTCATGCTCTCCTGCCTCGGCAAAGGCTATTGCTTCCGCTAATTTTTCTTGTTTCTTTACAAAGGCTGCAGCATTCTGCTTTATCTTTTTGAAACTATACCTTGATCCAGCTTTTTTTCTTTTGGCCTTGCTCTCCTGTAGTTTCTCGTCTTTTCTTAGCATTTCCAAAGCGGAATTATAATCCCCTTCTTCGGCGAATGCCGCAGCTGCCATTATGTTTTGAAATTTTTTAAGCTTTTTTTTCATAAAATAATGACCTCGCTGATATCTTGGGCGCCGTCCCGGGGAAGGATTCGCATTGCCCCAATACTATTACGAAGGGGGCGCATAACCGGGTTGGGTTTTCCAACTTTTTGCCGAGGGTATTGTTGAACCTTACCTTCAACTTCCGACAACAGCTCTCGGGCGGTATTAAAATCACCTTCCTGGGCCACACCTGCTGCCGCCATCACCTGTGAAAATTTTGCCAGTATGTTACTTATTTTTCTTTTCATGATGACCACCTCTTTCTTAGTATTTAACGGCTATGACCTTTGAAGGATTCATGCCCATCATCCAGGAGAAGTTGGCACGAGTCCCATGGGCCGCCCTTTTTCAGCAACCGTTTACATCTATATGGTTTCAATTTCTGTGCCAAACGTGGGTTACAACTGTATCCCTATGATATTATAGAGAAAAAAAGAATTATCGTGCCGGAGACTGGAAAGGGGCTGTGTCAATATGCAACAAAAAACCAAAAAACTTAGGTAATCTCATTTAATTACAAACAGTTACATATGTTGCGCATTAAACTTTATGTTGCAAAAATCTACATTTTTTTTGTGTTGATGGACAGGGAATATAAAATGGAAATATCTGATTAGAAAAAACAGCAACTTTAGGCACTTTAGTGCACTTCGAACTTTAGTCACTCAATCTGAAATTACATGGCACGTTAACCGCTTTCCCGACTTTTTTGCGGGATCATCAATTTTCCATGTGCCAAAATCAACGGCTGAAAAGTGAATGACACAAAACTGATCGACACCTGGCGCAAGCGGTTAATTAAAGGGGAGATTGAAAAACAGCCACTTGTTTCCGTTTAAAGTGGCAACTGAAATAAGGATTATAAACTTGCCGACTTCAACTGAGAGGAACATGTAATTTGACTTTTCTCATTTCCATTCAATGTTTCCATCTGTCAGTTGTAACTTTGGGGATTTTGTTTAAAATATCATAAGCGCCATACGGTAGGGGAAATTTGAAACATCTGACAAGACATCAACAAGTCAAGGGGATGGAAAACTTAATCCTTTTTTGCGTAAAAAGTATTATATTCTTTCCAAAAAATTTTGCCTGGGGGCTGCTTAATCTTACCCTATATGTTCTTGAATGCGGCGGCAAAATCCAACTGTACTTGTGATAATGCAGGGAGTTAATCACTCATAAAACGTGATCAAGAATTTCAAAATAAAAATTAATCCAAATGGCCTATCAGAATGGTGAGAAACCGCCTCGGTTTTTTCCGCTCACCTAAAACAACAAATCCAGCAGTTATTACATCAATTCTAAATCTTCGAGCCAACCGGCGTTTTCAGTCAGATGGCCCATGAGAATACGCGAAGCTTCTTTGGGATGTTCTGGGCGGGAGTGAATCTGACTCAGCACCAGAATATCGTCCTTGCGTCCGCAAATTTCGATTTTTCCGATGTCATGACCCATGATGAACTTGAAACGCTTGGCATAGCCGTCCAGGGCCCGCTTGGCTTCTGACACAATATCCACACCGCGCTTCAGGGGTACCTGGAAGTGATGGCGCACGCGTGAAACGGGCATGCACTGATACAAATAGTAGGGATTCACGCCGATGCGGACCAGTCCGTTCATCAGGTCTTCAAGGCCCAGAACGGTATCGTTGACGCCCTTAAGAAATACGGCTTGATTGTTAACGGTAATGCCAGCGCAACGGATGCGTCTGACAGCTTCCTCGGAAAGATCGGTGATTTCGTTGGCATGGTTAAAGTGGGTCGGGATATAGAGAGTCTTGTACTGGTTGAAATCGCGAAGCACTTCGATCAAATCATCATCGAAATAGCGAAGGGGATACACCACGGGAGTACGGGTTCCAATACGGACATAGTTTACATGATCGATGTCTTTCAAGGCCTCAAGCATCTTGGCAATGACCTTGGTGGGTAGCATCATGGGATCACCACCTGAAATGATCACATTGGTAATTTCCTTGTGTTCGGCAATATATTTTGCGGCATTCTGGAAGTTCTCGACGGTCTTGTCGTTGGGCAATCCCACCAGACGTTTGCGGAAGCAGTGACGGCAGTACATGGAACAGTATTCGGTGGCAACGACCAGAGCAGAGTAAGGGTACTTGTGCAGGATTCCGTTGCCCTTATTATGTTTGTCGTCACCGTAAGGATCCCCAGTGGTTTCACCCATCTGGCCAGCCACAACCAGTTCATCAACGGAGGGAATCGCAAGTTTGCGGATAGGGTCCTGGGCGTCGTCTGGCTTGATGAGGCTGAGGTAGTAGCGAGGGATATTCATGGGATGATTATCCAGCACCTCCTGCATGGAGTGCTCTTCCTCTTCGGTCAGGGAAAAATAATGCTTAAGTTTTTCCAGAGAATTTATGTTATTAGCGAGTTCGGTGTTCCATGCTAATTTGCGAAAATCAATGGTGTCCAGTTTTTCAAATGGCTTATTAGTGCTCAATTCACACATGCTTTGCTTTTTATCTCCTAAGATATTTTCTGGTATTTTTCTTCGCCCTTTTTCAAGAGCTTTTGGGAGGGGCTGTTGTCTCAAAGTTCAACTAGGACGTCCAATTCATTCCGGGATATTAAGGAGTTGGATTGTCTCCCCTTTGTAATTTCGCAAGGTGTATTGCTGCTCATTTTTATCAGCAATATAATAGTCCGGCGTTAATGAAGTTTTGTCGATATTGGTCGCCATACATCTTCAATCGACAATACCGCTTTTTTTTGAAGATGTCTCAGTCCCAATCAATTTTTAATGTTTCCATGGATGGGAAAACAAGTCAAATTCTGAGACCCATGACGACTGAAAAGAATTTTTTCAGGAGGAGAAGAATGCAATTGGAAACTGAAAGCAAAATCTAATCAGACTATGCGTCAACTGATGCCAACCTAGCAAATTAATCCGTTTTCTGCAACATTTCATTTAATCTGGAATAAAGCGGGACGTTATTTACTTAGTTAACAAAACTTAATATTGAACACTTTTCTTTGACACGTTCCAAGTTGACTTTGTTTAGCTAGGCGGAATAAAGCGGGACGTTATTTACTTAGTTAACAAAACTTAATATTGAACACTTTTCTTTGACACGTTCCAAGTTGACTTTGTTTAGCTAGAAAACAACCAAATGCTCCTTAAATTATGCTTCGTTTGGCTCATCTCGAACGGAGGAATCGATTGCAGGGCTCTCCGGGATGAAGCAAATCTGCGAATACTGCAACCGTTCGGAAAAAGTGATCAGGACATGGATGAAGCACTTCAATTTTGATGAAATCGTAAAAACACGATTTGTCTGCTACGCTGACGCGTTGACCACCTTTATTTCTTGTGACGAAACAGGCGATAAGTTCAGCCGGGATTTCTTACAAAGCCATTGTCAGTTCATCGATGTATTACGTTGTAAGTAGTTGGAATTACATGGCACGTTAACCGCTTTCCCGACTTTTTGCGGGATCATTAATTTTCCATGTGCCAAAATCAACGGCTGCTTAGTGAATGACACAGAACTGATCGACACCTGGCGCAAGCGGTTAATTAAAGGGGAGATTGAAAAACAACCACTTGTTTCCGTTTAAAATGGCAACTGAAATAAGGATTATAGACTCGCCGACTTCAGCTGAGAGCAGGATGTTTTAATCGGGTCTTTCTCTAAACTAATAAAGATATCCAATGGCAACTTGTTCAATTTGCCAATCTGGTTTGATGGCGAATGAATATAGAACTATATCTGGACTTCTGTCATAAACAAAAAGTTAGGGAATAGCTTGACTTTCTGACCTCCAGCAAACACCCATTTGTCAAGACACCATGTCCTTAAGCGTTGTCAAATGCGTGGATCCCGCACCTCGCCGATATTCCTTAATTTCCACTTGTCATTTCTGATTTCAATTGTGAATTGGGCTGATTTTCTTCAAGCATCTTCTGCAAAGACTTTTTGGCTTTATCGTCAAGGTCAAGCCGATTAATCGTTTCGTTGGAAACAATATATTGTTGGCCCCATTTCGTGGCCCGCAGGCGGTCGAAGAAAATGCGGGCTCGGTCTTGTTGGCCGCCTTGATTCCAGAGTCCGGCAGCGTGGCCGGCGAGAAGCATTGCGTCGGGCTCTTCGTCCATGGGCTGGTCGAGAAGGGCCAGGGCGCCGAGCCATGCGCGATTAGCATAGAGGTAATGATTATAGAGACGGCGGTTTTGTTCTTCAGGAGACTTGGCACTCTGGATGACTCCCACGTACGTCCACGGCCCCACATTGAGAAATCCATAGATATGCGACTCGTAGAGATTGTTGCCAACGTTTACCGCAGGGAGCACTTCACCAGTCTCTTCGTCGAATGTGTACCATTCATTGACAAAATACCCGGAAAGATCCAGGGGATGCCCTACATCCCACAGCTTGATAGTCTTGTCGCTACTGCTGCTGGCCAAAATCTTGCCATCAGGGCTGAAGGCCACGCTAGTGACATTGTCCCAATGCCCGCTCAAAGTTGTTTTTTCAGTGCCGCTCGCCACATCCCACAGCTTGATAGTCTTGTCCATACTACTGCTGCTGGCCACAATCTTACCATCAGGGCTGAAGACCACGCTATTGACATAGTCCCCATGCCCACTCAAAGTTGCTTTCACAGTACCGCTTGCCACATCCCACAGCTTGATAGTCTTGTCCATACTACTGCCGCTGGCCACAATCTTACCATCAGGGCTGAAGGCCACGCTATCGATACCGCTCCCATGCCCGCTCAAAGTTGCTTTCTCAGTGC
>CALZHT010000008.1:0-64837 GCA_945787445.1 uncultured Desulfobulbaceae bacterium | reverse complement strand
CGCTCGCCACATCCCACAGCTTGATCGTCATGTCCAAACTACCGCTGGCCAAGGTCTTGCCATCAGGGCTGAAGACCACGCTAGAGACACTGCTCTCATGAGCCCTCAAAGTTGCTTTCTCAGTGCCGCTCGCCACATCCCACAGCTTGATAGTATTGTCATAACTGCTGCTGGCCAAGGTCTTGCCATCAGGGCTGAAGACCACGCTAGTGACACTGTTCTCATGAGCCCTCAAAGTTGTTTTCTCAGTGCCGCTCGCCACATCCCACAGTTTGATAGTATTGTCCCAATTGCCGCTGGCCACAATCTTACCATCAGGGCTGAAGACCACGCTATCGATACCGCTTCCATGCCCGCTCAAAGTTGCTTTCTCGGTTCCGCTCGCCACATCCCAGAGCTTGATAGTATTGTCCCAACTGCCGCTGGCCACAATCTTACCATCAGGGCTAAAGGCCACGCTAGTGACACTGTCCCAATGCCCGCTCAAAGTTGCTTTCTCAGTGCCGCTCGCCACATCCCACAGCTTGATAGTCTTGTCCTTACTGCCGCTGGCCAAGGTCTTGCCATCAGGGCTGAAGGCCACGCTAAAGACCCAGTCCCCATGCCCGCTCAAAGTTGCTTTCTCGGTGCCGTTCGCTACATCCCACAGCTTGATAGTCTTGTCCTCACTGCCGCTGGCCACAATCTTACCATCAGGGCTGAAGGCCACGTTAGTGACACCGCGCCCATGCCCCCTCAAAGTTGCCTTCTCTGTGTCGCTCGCTACATCCCACAGCTTGATCGTCATGTCCGAACTACCGCTGGCCAAAATCTTACCATCAGGGCTGAAGACCACGCTATTGACATAGTCCCCATGCCCACTCAAAGTTGCTTTCTCGGTGCCGCTCGCCACATCCCACAGCTTGATAGTCTTGTCCTTTCTGCCGCTGGCCACAATCTTACCATCAGGGCTAAAGGCCACGCTATTGATAATGCCCCAATGCCCCCTCAAAGTTGCTTTCTCAGTGCCGCTCGCCACATCCCACAGCTTGATAGTCATGTCTATACTACTGCTGGCCAAAATCTTACCATCAGGGCTGAAGGCCACGCTAAAGACCCAGTCCCCATGCCCGCTCAAAGTTGCTTTCTCGGTGCCGCTCGCCACATCCCACAGCTTAATAGTATTGTCCCAACTGCCGCTGGCCAAGGTCTTGCCATCAGGGCTGAAGGCCACGCTAGTGACACTGTACTCATGCCCGCTCAAAGTTGCTTTCTCAGTGCCGTTTGCCACATTCCACAGCTTGATAGTCTTGTCATAACTGCCGCTGGCCAAGGTCTTGCCATCAGGGCTGAAGGCCACGCTAAAGACCCAGTCCCCATGCCCACTCAAAGTTGCTTTCTCAGTGCCGTTTGCCACATCCCACAGCTTGATAGTCTTGTCCTTACTGCCGCTGGCCACAATCTTACCATCAGGGCTAAAGGCCACGCTAGTAACACCGCGCCGATGCCCCCTCAAAGTTGCTTTCTCAGTGCCGCTTGCCACATCCCACAGCTTGATAGTCATGCCCATACTGCCGCTGCTGGCCACAATCTTACCATCAGGGCTGAAGGCCACGCTAGTGACATCGCCCCAATGCCCCCTCAAAGTAACTTTCTCAGTGCCGCTCGCCACATCCCACAGCTTAATAGTATTGTCCGTACTGCCGCTGGCCAAGGTCTTGCCATCAGGGCTGAAGGCCACGCTAGAGACACTGCTCTCATGAGCCCTCAAAGTTGCTTTCTCAGTGCCGCTCGCCACATCCCACAGCTTGATAGTCTTGTCCCAACTACCGCTAGCCGCAATCTTACCATCAGGGCTGAAGACCACGCTAGTGACACTGTTCTCATGAGCCCTCAAAGTTGCTTTCTCAGTGCCGCTCGCCACATCCCACAGCTTGATAGTCTTGTCCTTACTGCCGCTGGCCACAATCTCACCATCAGGGCTGAAGGCCACGCTAGTGACACTGCTCTCATGAGCCCTCAAAGTTGCTTTCTCAGTGCCGCTCGCCACATCCCACAGCTTGATAGTATTGTCCTCACTGCCGCTGGCCGCAATCTTACCATCAGGGCTGAAGACCACGCTATTGACAGAACTCTCGTGATGATTGGTCCTCGGACTTGACCAGATGGGCAGTAAGGGTTTTGTCGGTCCTTCCATAGGCTGCCTGAGATCATGAAACAGCTCTGAATGCTGATTAAAGTCGAAAAGCTGGGGAAATTTCTCCATAATGGTTTTTTGCTGCTCCCTAGTGAGTTTTTCAAAACCATATCCCTTGAATCCAAGTGCGCGACAGGCATAAAGAACGTTTTGTGGAAATTCCGTCCTTTCGGTTGCTCCCTGCGCACGTGTGCGCCAGGTTAACTTGGCTTCTCTAAGTTGGGTTTCGATGGTGAGTTGAGTAGATCTGGCAGACTCCAGGATTGCCCAACCCATACCACCCAGCGCCACTAGCGCCATCACAAGCAATCCGGCAATAACAGAATGCCGAATATTTTTGGCGCGCCTTTCCTTCCGTTTCGCATCGGCAATTGCCTGTTCAATATAGAGAACCTGTTTTTTATCATCAAAACGCTCGCGTTGCTGGGCCAACTGGGCCCGGGCACGATCGAACAGGGGATCGCCCGGTAGGAGCACACCGCCTTGTTGCATGCGCTGGGCGACCTGTGCCCGTACACGGAGGAATTCTTTGTTAGATTCGATCCAGTTGACTGCTTTTCCCCAGACTCGAAATAAGGCTTCATGAGCAACAGAAACGGTTGCGGCCCCCCATGGTCTGTCTTTCAAACCTTCGTTTTCTAAGTG
Source organism: uncultured Desulfobulbaceae bacterium (assembly GCA_945787445.1). Classification (GTDB taxonomy): domain Bacteria; phylum Desulfobacterota; class Desulfobulbia; order Desulfobulbales; family CALZHT01; genus CALZHT01. The sequence goes on along the minus strand of CALZHT010000008.1, from coordinate 62,016 downwards.
GGACTTTGTTTGCGACTGTACCGGTTCTTGCTGGGGTTCGCCGTGGGTGGTGAAGAGGCGGGCCTGGACAAAGGCCTGAACAAATGCTTTTTTCTCAGGTGTATCGGTGACATCCGCGAGTGGCACAATGCGGCGGACAGCGCTTTCTTCTTCATCGCCGCCGATAGTGATCAGAGAATTCATAACCGAGGCAAAGACAACTTCGCTGGGATTGACCTGACGAAAGGTTTCTTCGGCCCGTTTGGCAAGGGCGCCCCGGATGCCACCGAGCTTCATACCGTCCTGCGTGTGCGCCGCGAAATTTTCATACGCCTCAAAGGTCAGGACGTTATCCTTGCTGCGCGCCCGGAAGAGTTCCAGCAAAAGATATTCAAGAAGCGGCAGCAACTCAGGGTATTGTGAAGCGTCGTCAAGGATAACACTGTTAAGGGTTTTACAGTTGTGTTCTTCAAATTTGAGCCCGGCCAGGCGGGCTGGTTCTGTGATTAGGCGGCGCAGAGCGTCGGCTCCCGGAACCTGGACGGAAAACTGGCCGCCGGTTCCTTTCATAGCCATGAGCACGGGAAGCTGCTCACAACGTTCGAAAAAATCGCTGCGCACCGTAGCCATTTCGGCGGCCTTTTGTAGCCCCTGTTTGATTCGAAGTTTATAGGTGACCTCGGGGTCCTTGGTCAATCCCGCGGTGAGATCATCAAGAGCCTGGTCATCACTGCGAAGCTCGGGGAGAGCCGTATCACTCATCAGGAACCGTGCAAGGCCGAGAAGCAAACCATCGTCGGCCACCTGACCGGGACTGAACACTGCATACCGCCAACCAGCAATGGATTCATCGATCTCGTAGCTGACCAGGGTGGGGAGTACCCCGGCGCGGGCCAGCGACGATTTGCCGCTGCCGCTGGCCCCGGAAATGAGAACAAAGGCGCAGCCGTTGCGCGCCTGTTCCCGAAAGGCTTGGCGGACTTCAAGGGTTTCATCCTCGCGGCCGAAGAACACATCGGTATGTTCATAGTCAAAGACTTCCAGGCCGCGGAACGGCGGACCTTTTTGGTCGATGTCCCAAATCGGCTGGCCTTCAATATCACTCGCTATGTTGTCGAGCATTCCCTGGAGGTGGACGCGGAGCTGTTTGGAGAAGGTAGTGGGGCTTTCAAATGGGTGATAGGCGCGGATATTGGCGCCGCCCTCTGGATCATGAAACTCCTCGCGAATGAACTGCTCCACGAGTTTCTTTTGATCGATGAGCCTTTCCTTTTCGTCAGTAGATTTCCCTCGCAACCGCTCATCAAAGCTGTTGTCGTCCTGGCGGAGGTAGACGAGAATGGAGGGGCGTACTTCCTGCAATTGGCCTTGCCCAACTTTTTCCTTGGCCTGTGCCCGGGCGCGGAGCATGAGGTCGAACTCCCGTTCCGTGCCGGAGCGATACTCGGTGCCGTCTTCTTTGGTAACCAAAGCACCCAGGGGAGTTCCTAACCGTGACCAGAGGATAAACAGCGCGATATCAATTCTATGCTCGTCAGACAAGACAACATCGATACCCTCCTGAAAGGACATATCAGCCTGCAAGGGAAGGTCTTCCCATAGCACTGCTTCCAGAGTCAGCCGTCCTGCGTAACGGCGGCGCAGCTGTTCAACGACTTGTTTGGCTCGGTTACGTTCCTCTACGACATCGCCTGGGGAAGAGATGAAAATGCGGACGTTTTTCATAAGGTTGTGACCGTTCATTTTAAAAAAAATCCGGTGACACAATACTGATTTTAGAAGTTTCAGATGCCAACAACCTAGCAAACCAATACGCTGATCGCAAGCTTTCATTTAATCTGAAAAGGAAAAAGCCCCGGCTACCCGATTAGCTCGATCAGGAACGCCTTCCATCAAGCCAATGGGCCGCACCTGCAAATAAAAAATACATCGCAAGCGCTGATATCGCCAAGGATTCTTTACTGTCTCCAAAGGGAGGCCCAAATATATTGACGGCATTGACCAAGAGCAGAATCAAGACGAAGACGCCCATGCCGTATTTTCCAATGGACGAAGTCGCTGTTGTTGATCGCAAGTAGAGCCACAGCCCCGCGGCTAGGAGCGCTGCTTCGAGTATGTATGTTGCGATCGCATTGTGCCATAGCCCAAGTCCCAGTTTCGTGGATGTGTCGCTCCAAAGCGGCAGATCCGGGGTATGCACGATCAAGTCAAGGAACCAATGCGACAGTACCGCGATGCCCATCACCAACGCGACCGACTTGTTTCTCGGAGGAACGATCCGATAGACGACATAGATGAACCCAGCGCACAAGAAAGATGCAAGCAGGCTGTGCGTGTAGGGCATATACTCAAGCTCAAAGTGAGTCGATTGAGTGAAATTCTCAACGACATTAATCCGTTCTATCCCCAGAAGTACGAATGGAAAGAAAAAAATGTCGACGAATTGGACCGCCAGGAATAACAATCCGAGCGATGCCTTCTTTTCGGCGCTCTTCAGAGCAAGACTTGCTGCGTAGTGTCCAACAAACATCGGCCTACCTATCCATGCAAGCTAATATGGTGTAGATGTCTTAAATGACGTGTTATGCTAAGTCATTTAGGATTGATACTATGCGTTTGACTTCTCTCTGACCTATTAGAGGCTTCCAACCATTCAGTTGTAACTTTGAGTATATATTTATGGACATCATAAGCGCCAAGTTGAAGAAGAAATCTGACCCCTCTGGCAAGGCATCTTCAGTTGAAATAAAGTTGCATGCAGCTCTTTGTTAAGCTTTTGTATTATGTTCCAAAGCTATGACAACTTTTCCTTGAGGGTGTCCCTCCTTCAGATAACGGATGGCCTCAGGAACCTCGCTCAGCGGAAATGTTCTGTCGATCACCGGGGTGATCTTCCCATTTTCAAGGAACTCTCTCAGGATTGCCATGGTATCTTTCCTGCTTGGCATCGAAAAGTTCGGTTGCGGCAGCTGACTGACAAACGGCGACATCACGACCAGTTTTAAAACGCGCGGCAGGCTTCCGAAAATGCGACCGGTCGCTTCACCGAAATGATCGTGGCCGATGAGGACGTAGGTGCCTTTGGGCATGATCGCGCCTTTGCAGGCTGAAAGCGATAGATTCGATGCAACATCGAAGATGAGATCGTAGCGCTCGCCACGCTGAATGAAGTCCTCCTGGGTGTAGTCAATGACGTGGTCTGCGCCGAGCGTACGGACCATCTCCATTTTTTCCGTGCTGTCCACACCGGACACCTCCGCCCCAAATGCCTTGGCAAGCTGCACGGCGATGGTACCCACACCTCCTGCCGCACCATTGATCAAAACCTTTTGTCCCGGCTCTACCAACTCCCCATTGCGAAAATTCCAGAGTGCGATTAATCCGGAGGTCGGTACAGCCGCCGCCTGTTCAAAGGTGATGTTTGCCGGCTTAAGGGCCAATGCCTCTTCAGGAGCAGACACATACTCAGCATAGGCTCCGCCGTTGGTCCATTGATGGCCTCGGACACATTCACCGAACACCTCATCATATGGCTGAAACTGCGTCACGTTCTTACCAACCGACTCAACGATCCCTGCCACATCCGTTCCCGGAACAGGATTCTTTGGCTTGCGCAGCCCGGCCCCCATCAGGCGGAGAACGTACGGCCAGCCCGTCACCACGTGCCATACATCCGGATGGACGGATGCCGCATGAACGTGCACCAGTACCTCATCATCTCCGACCACTGGTTTGTCGATCTCCCGAAGATGCAGAACTTCGTCAGGCGGGCCGTATTTGTCCTGGACGATTGCTTTCATAAGTTCCCTTATGCCGGGGCATGGTCTTCCCATTGCTGGACATCTACACCTTTAACCAACAGCCAGAAGCCAAATATCAATTCAAATAACCCGCCCAATGAATAAAGAACGGTTTCGATCATCACCGGGTGATCGGGAAAGAGGATACTTACCAGGCCAAGCATAACCATTGACAGGTATGTGAATATTCCCCAAGCGGCCAATACCCGGGGAACATACTTCGCCTTAAAGAACAGATAACCGAAGACCGCCCCTCCCAGGCCGACAAATACCAGGACAATATCCAGACCGGCAGTGCGTACATCCAAAAAAGACCTGACCAGAGCATGCAACTGTTCCGTTCCGAATACGCCCGAATACCCTTCGCCGTTTAAAAGAGCCAGAACAATAAAGCTGACCAGCACTGTGGCGCCCCCTAGAACGGCCTCTGCCGACCTCAACAGCAGGGCAAGCAAAGCAAGGTCCTTGTTCACCGTTCTGAGTATTACATAAAGGGCCCATGACAGAACCACGACACACGCATAGAGGATCAGGATGCTGGCAACACCGGCCCGGAACAGCAGATCATTCGCCAAGATGTTACCGGCTGTTGCTGTGTCATTTCCCGGCACAATAAGGCTGGTATCAATAAAGATACCGTTTAGCACCCCGATCATTATGATGAAGATGTACAGGAAGCCTGCGATCCTTGCATAAACCAGCGGCGATGTTTCGGTGGAAAAATGTGTCATTTCAATCCCTCAAGATTATTGACCACGAAGTGTTTGAACATGCATAGCGAAGTGCACCCCAAGTACTTCCTTCGGGCGCATTCCCCGTTGATTGTCGTAACGTGGTGGAGATCCCGTCCATACGGGGCTGCTGGGTAAACGAGCGCATGTAATAAAGTTAAAAAGTCCTTACATACGGAGCCAAGCTTCTGCTTCTCCTTTTTGATCCCTGCTAAAAGCCTTAATTTCCAGACCTGGGAATAAAGCCCCCTCAAACTCACTTACTTTCTTAAGCCACGCCTTGTCAGTCAAGACCGCTGCACGGGAGAACTTTTTCAGCAATCCAAACATGGAAGGAAGCCGGGAAAATTCAATCGCAATTGCGCCTAGTGAAGGAAGATGAAAATCAATAACGTCATAAAGCATTTTACCGTTCTCGATATTCTTCGACTTGCTGACAAGTTCATCTAAGGCAATTCTCATTTCCTCAGCGTTTAATTTTCCACTCATCTCTATGTCCAATCGATTTATGCCGTTTTGTACTACCTTAAACATAAACTTTCCTATTAATAAGTGATTTATGTAACTATAGGCCCAGTTGAGAGGCAAGCCAAGGAGTGTCTCGAAAAAACCTGGCCCTTCGAATCCTTCGCAGTACGAATGTTAGGACGTTAATTTTTTCATGTTTTTTACTCTTTCGTTATTACGGAAGTTATGCCTTGCACCTCAAGCGATATGTTGAACGGGAAACTCACAGTCGGAAGGACGTTCATTATGCCTTCGTTTTCCATGCCTTTGATCACTCGGCAATCAGCAGATCTTATAGAGTCACGCACAGTTTCAACCGCTGCATCGTATCCCAGTACCACCACACCTTCAAACTCCACCGCACGTTTCATAAGTTCTCTTCGTCGTCCGGCTGTCCACATACAGGCCACAAATTGGTGCGGCAGTTTGCTGGCGAATATCGCTGTTTTAATTCCTTCATCTTTAAGGCGACGCTCCAGGGCCTGTATGAAGGACTCATAAGCCTCCGTTCGCAAGAACTTCCGAAACAACTCGATATATGGCTTATTCTCCCTCACCGCCAAGCTCGCTGCAGGGCAGAATCGGCAAGGCACAATCAGCACGGATCGAAGTCCGGCAACCCGCGGAAGTATATTCAGCTCTTTGAGATAAAATGGCATTTTTCAATCCTCCTAATCTCTTGTCCCAATGGCACAAGCGCTCCAAGGAATTGACACAGTGGCCTTCAATAATGAGAGGCGACCTAACTTCTTAATTATATAACTGCATTGTTTGCTGAGAAATTATTTCATGTTTGTGATACGTATCGTAGTTTAGTTCATAAGGTCGTACTTTTGGACTGCGAAAAACGGCATAGGGTCAAGCCTGAGAGGTGAATTCGTCCAGGAAGAACTGCAGATGACTCGACTGCTGATCCGACAATTTGCCGAACCGAATTCCGCATAATTTATAGGTAGGAAATCCGAAAAAATCCATATTTATGAATTCCCGCACCGTGCTGAAGGGGATATCCTCGATACAGAAATTTTGTGCGGGGCATGCTATGCAAAGGTTTTCTGCCCTTGGGTGCTGACCTATAGAGAGGCACTGGCAGAGAAGTCCGTTCCTGCTGATGTTCTGTATTGTGCCGATCTGGTCGGAATCAATAAGTACAGGTCCATCAAGCACCTGAAAGCGCTTATGTCCTCTTTTTTCAAGTGTCATAACAATTAGTATTTTTTAAAATCTTACATAAAAAAATTGTCATGTATAAAAAAAAAGCACACAGGTCCAGCATAACTGCATATAATAATTATTAAATAGAGAACTAAATTGTTGGAGTTGCGAAATTATCCAATCCCATAAAAGGAATGATTATTTTTTTGAAAAAATAGCTAGGAAATGATGGATGTACTTTAAATGTATATTTTGATTTTGAGATAATTTAAAAATTGCAGGAGGGGGGAGGATGTTTGTTGTAAAGGTTTTTGGTTAATGCCAACAACCTAACAATCCAATCCACGGTTTTCAAGCTTTGATTAAAACTGGCAAGGGAAAAGCTCTGGTGGTACAGTTCATGTAGAAAGCATCATGAATAAGGGCTCAACGTTCAAATTTGATTCCACGCATACCTGATGAAGGTGCCTTGAAAGATAATAGAGATCAAACGTTACATGCACATGAGTATGGAAATGTATAAAAACTGTTTTGCTATAATTTTTTCATTTTTTCTTGTGAGTTGCGCTTCGGTGCCTTCTATCATATTCGAAGGAAAAGAGGTGCGGAACCTTTTTATGCAAGCCCAAAAACAGGAGAGTGTAAAGAATTATTCAGAGGCCGCCAAAACTTATTCCTATATTGCCAAAAACTTTCCTGCTACTATTAATTATCCAACTGCTGTACAAAAAGCCGCCATGCTTCATAGTCATCCAGAAAATCCTGATATTAACCTCAAAAAGTCTCTCTATTGTCCTTATTGCAAGACTTCTCAGAAAAAGAAGTTGTCAGTCATCAAATCACTTTGATTAGATATTTCAAAGATCTCCAAGAGGAAAATTTCCAGCTTAAAAACACTATTAATAAAATGAAAGAAATTGATATCCAGCTTCACGAAACCAAGATAAAAGATTGATGCCAACAATGTCTAACTATGGTGGCTATTTCAAAATAAGTAATTGGTACTGGAAATAGTAAATAAGGGGCTCGGCTTTCCCATAACTAAGTAGGAGGTCTAGTTTTTACGTTAAGCGATTGTTACATATTTGTATTGAAAAAGGATAAATACCAGGATTGAGAAAATCGTGATATCTGCTGCAATATGGGCAACTAATCAAGTAACGCAGCATGTACCGCATAGACAGCCCTGCCAAACATCGCTGACGATACAAGTCCGGCAAGCACCGCAAGTGTCCATTTATTAAAGGCAGCGGGTAAGGTCAACGTTGTTGAAAGTGCTGCAATTACAGATAACACTATGATAGTGCCTGCGAATGATGTTCGCGGTGGCGCTTCAATAAATCCGGAAATTTGGATACCGTGATCTTCAGTTCTGGTTGTCCGCATTGCGTTGTATTAAAAGAAACCCGAAAATCGAAGTATTATTCCTCTCCACCTGCTGGAAACTCCTTATTGTAAACAATGAAATTTCCGCTGCCATTGAGATGAATCGAAAATTTGTTACCACTCCAAAGGCGAAAGTTTGCTAATAAACCTGGACCTAAACCAACAGCAGAATTGTCATGGCGTACTTCCCTGAGAGTGCCTGCTGCCAAGCTGCCTTCTAATTGGGTAATGCTTCCGGTAGCATATGTAGCAGTCAGTCCCCAATATATGGACAGATTCACCTTTTCTACTTCGCTGAGCAAAAAGTTTAAATCAATATTGGTTGTTTTAATGTCACGGCTTTCTTCCGTCGGGGCAAGGTACTCGACACTAAAAGACATACTTGAAGCGTCTGAAATAGTGACTGCGGTTAAAGAAAACAGTGCAAGGACAATCGCTATCCAACAATTTCTTAAAATAAACAATGCCATGTTATCAAACCATCTCAAGATTACTATTCTTGTTCAAAACGCTTCTCTGAAATTGATAATAGCGTAAGTCCCAGGTCTTAATGTGGAAATCAAGAGCGCTGCCAAGATTCTCATCATAACTTATGTATTCATACCTGGCCAGGATGCCCTCATCTGGAGCATTGGTATTGTCGCGGGTATCATATCCCCCTGCTAAACCGAGACCGATATACTCGCCATCATCTGACCCTAAAATAGTGCCTGTTGCCAGTATGCCACCGGCTTCAACATCCATATTGGCGTTCTCATACCGGCCAATAAGATCCAGCGTAAATGAATCAAAAAACCAGCGCTCTATGTTGAGGCTGCCCCCCAAATTGGTTGATTCGTATTCTTCGGAAACATCCGGTGATTCATTGCCAATGGCATAAAAATTCGCTTTCCAGAAATTCACAAATACCATGGCATTAAACCGATACAGACCATCTCCAAAGAAAATATTCGGGGAAACGGAAAATGCATACTGCCCCTCTGTTGTGCCGGATGCCAAAATATCGATTGTTGATGCCTGCTGCTCTGGAGTATCCACCGGGAAAAAATGGAAAAGCATGCCGCCCAGCATGAGGCCGGTTTCCGGGCTGCTGGCAATAATCGGGAATGCCGCCCACCGCTGCTGCTTCTTCGGAATGGTTGATTTCTGCCCTGTTTTTTCCTCCTGTGCTTGTTTTATTTCCTGAGCCGGTTCTGAGGCAAAAATCGTAGAAGCCGCAATAAATAATGAACAGTAGAGGTGCTAGAGTTGGAAATAAGAATTTAGGTTTCATTTTCTCTTTATAGGTTCTTTTACGCCCATATCAAAATGAAAAGTATTATTGAGAATCCCTTCCAGCCACACAGCGGTGCATGTTAAGCAGAATATATATTGTTATTATTCGGTCATTTGTTCGACGATCTTTCTGATTGCAGAAATTACGACATCAGGATTGCTCTTGTATATGTAATGATTGCTACCATCCACAATGATGTGCTGTGATTTATTTGACATGCTTGCTAAATCTTCTTGCAATGCCAACCATTTTTTCCTGATTTCTTTTGTTTCGAACAACATCGATTTTTCTGCCGTCAAAACAATTAGCGGTATATTTGGAAAATCCCCATATGTATCAAATTCCTTTTCAGTGTTTTGGATGATCTTAGATTCGTAGCTTCTCCTCCCAACGGCTGTTGATGTTGTTAACATAGTGAAGGCGATTGGCTTTTCTTCCTCTAAGAATTTGAACCAATGCGGATGGGTAGAGTCTATAAGGACAACACCGGATACCTCCATAGGATAATTTCTTGCAAAAGCATTCATGAATAGTCCCCCAGCAGAGTGACCGACGATTATGTATGGGGGATTATTCCCTGTTTGAGATAGTAGCATCCGAAGGTTTTCTACAACTTCAGTAATATTATCAGGTGTGTTTCGAGTGTTGCTTCTTCCATAACCAGGACGATCATAAGCGAATACCCTCGCGAACCGGCTGACTTTTTCATAAATTGGTATCCATGTAGACATCGTTGGACCAATTCCGGTTTCGAACACTACAACTGGCCCACTTTTGCCAGTATTTGAATAATACACACTGCTTCCATGTATTTCATGGCGCTTTGTTTCAGGAAGACTTGCGCATCCTGCAAGAATCACAAATATAAGTACGATTAAGATTAGTATCCTACTTGAATTATGCATCGTATATCCATTCGATTTTCCCTTCTGTCTGGCCACCATCTAATTTATGTACAAATATTGAACTAAACAAAATTTAAGGAGTAAAATCGATTCAAAAAATCAACAAAAGCTTATCTTTTAATCTACCAATTTGATAGAAATCCGGTTTTGCTCATTATTCACAATGATAACAAGTTTCTTGTTAAGAATTAATTTTAAATAACAGATTCATCAGTTCAAGTTTCAACGGATACCTATCAATTCTAATTCTATTCACTTTTTTCAAGCCTTGATTAACACTGGCAAGGGAAAAGCTCTGTTTAATATCAATGACTTTCAAAGATAGCCGGAATGTGCATAAGAGTCAAACGCACACCTGACTCTATTTTTTTGTTATTTTGCTCTTGCTTTTTACCAGGATATCGTTGTTAAATAAAATTATGCTAACAATGTTTAAGAGCGAGGCTTTTTAAATGATAAGGCAAACCCCCTTGCAATGTGAGCGCTTGGAATCGCGCCTGAATCCTTGCCCCAAAAGAGACCTGCCGGAAATCCGGGAATTGCTGGATTTCCTTGTACTGCTTGAATCTCCAGAAACGGCCATTCAGCACTAGTCAGAAATTTTAGAAGGGGCATATGAAATCTGCAGGGAATGTTCAGGCTATGAACCGGAAATGTAAAACCGGAAAATAATATGAAACGCATCCTGGTTGTCGATGATGAAGATCAAGTAAGAGCCATGCTCCGCGAGACATTTGAGCGCTCAGGTTATGAGGCGGTGGAGGCAACAAATGGAAGAGAGGCATTAGAGCTCTATAGTGAAAACCCTGCCGATCTTGTTATCATCGACATTATCATGCCGCAAAAAGAAGGCATTGAAACCATCACAGATCTTCGAAAAGTATATCCGGATGCTAAAATTTTTGCCATTTCCGGCGGCGGCAGGATTGGTCCTGAAGATTATTTAAGCTTAGCAAGCAAGTGTGGCGCCATGCGTACATTCAAAAAACCTTTGGACCGCAAGGAAATCCTTTTGGCAGTCGAACAAGTTCTTGGAAAAGGCTTGTAGTTCTCTTATAGTAAGGGTATTCATCATATTAATTTAAAAAAGAAATTACCTACCATTTACCATCGGGGGAAAAATGCAGGAAAGAAGAAAACACAAGCGCATTCAGGTTAGGAAAGGAGTTGTCGCTATTCTGGATGACTCCGGGATTCCAAAAATCTCTTCCCTTGTTGATATCAGCCGGGACGGCTTGGCCTTTAGCTACTACGCTCTTGAAATCCAGCCGGCTGATATCCTCGATATGGATGTTCTGGTTATAGATAGCGATATATATTTGGGAAGCATGAAGGGAAAAATCATTTCCGAAGATACAGTGGTTAATGATGTGCAAATCCCGGCAAAGACTATGAAGCGCTATGGCGTGCAATTCGAGCCTCTCACTCCTTCCCAGGCTCGTAAATTATTGCTTTTGCAAGAGCAGCCCCCGGAAAAGTAACTTTTTTTGAGTTTAGGACGAAAGAAAATTAATCCTGCAAATAGTAGGAGTTGTTGTCATTGCAAAGATTTAACTATTACAAATATCCAAACAACCAACGCCGTTTTCTGGATTACCGCTTATCCTAAAACATTCCAACTCCAAAAATTGATGAACATTCCAACTCCAAAAATTGATGAATTCGTAAAAACTACGAATTCATCGTTGTATTACGGTGTAAGTCATTGAAATTACATGGCACGTTAACCGCTTTCCCGACTTTTTACAGGACCATCAAAATTGTTGCTTTAGTGGAATCCCCGCCATTCTGATATTTGCCTCATTTGAAATAATCATCACTCAATTAAGTGGCTACACAACAGAAGTATAGTCCTTACCATTATTTCCCGGCAGTTCCATGCCAAGTCTCCCTGGACGATTATAAGGTAATTAACGATGTGATTGGAGCCACCTATAGTCTGTAAATAATTTATTCCTATTGAGAAAAGTACTGTACTTGAGGGACCCCTTTGAATAAACATATGGATGAGGAAAAACCAACTGGAGGGGACAACCAAACCTTCGGCCGATCTGCAATCCGGTTTGGTTTACGCCGAAGAACACATTGGTGAGACAGCAGAGATGACAAGGGAGATATTGCTGTACAGCGGCTCCGCAGTGATCGTCTTATGGGGAATAGCTCACATTGCCATTCCGACCAAAAGTATTGTTGAAGGATTCGGACCGATATCCCAAGATAACAGACGCATCCTCCTCATGGAGTGGATCATGGAAGGCCTTGCTCTATGCTTTATTGGGTTGCTCGTTATTCTTCTTACCTTCCTGAGAGGGGCAGAGAATCCGGTTGCGGCAATTGTATACAGAGCATCGTCTGTAATGCTGGTAGTTATGGCGGGCGTATCCTTATTCACCGGCGCAAGAACTTCAATAATTCCGATGAAATTGTGCCCACCGATCTTTATTACCGTAGCAGTGCTTTATTGGTTGGCAACTCTCCTGTAATTTAAATTGCGTATAGTGTTGCCGTCTACCTGCCAGTATGCTGTTATGTTATGCTACTATCATCCTTTAAACTGTAAGGACACAGAAACAAAAAAATCCTGTTTATTAGGGTTATCTACCTTACTCGTTTGCCAGCTCAATCGCCCTGGTAAAGGCCTTTTCCATATCGGGCATATAGGTAATTTCCGGCACCACCTGAATATACTGAACGATTCCCTGTTTATCCACCAGAATAACCGCCCTGGAAAGGAGCAGCGGGCCATCGAGCAACAAACCGATGGACCGGCCAAAGGCGCCTTCCCGATAATCTGACAGGTATTCGATATCTGTAAGCTTTGCCGCTTCTGCAAAACGCTTCTGGGCAAAAGGCAAGTCGCGGCTTACCGTTATCCGTCGAACAACGTTTGGCAGCCTGTCTCCCTCCTCACCAAGATAATGGGTCTGGGCCTCACAAACCTTGGTATCAATTGATGGCACTATGCTGAGAAACAGCACGCTGCCTTTCGATTCCGACAAATCAACGTAATTCATGGTATATGCATCGACGAGTGATGTAGACGGTAATTTTTGACCGACCGCTATTGCAGTACCCATGAGGGCAAGTGATTTGCCTTTTCGTGTTACCTTGCTTGCAGGAGGAACACTGCCTGGATCAACAGGAATAACTGCTTGCTTGGCAGGACAACCGGATAAAAGCAGTACAATACCTAAAACACCAAGTACCAGAAAAATTCTTTCTTTCATATATCCTCCTCCGTTATTGATTATTTTTTATTTATTGTAAACAGAACAATCCTATAAATGAAATCGTCTAATCCATAATAAAAAAATGACGCCTCATTTTTTTTCGGTTGGCAAACCGCGTCCTGCCAGCCATGGAAGATCTATCCGCAAATTTTTTTAAATATTAATGGAACCTTTTTGGGAGCCCCATGTCTTATTTAAACTAAAAGAGGAATTCATGTCTCTCGAATCTCCTTTTTTCATGCTCCCTTTCTTCTTCGAAATGGCTCTACTTCCCCAGAGCCAGAGGAAAAGGCCGTATCCCAAAAGGATACGGCCTTTTTTTTACCTCGCTTCAGGTCAGCCGAGCAGATAGAGCAGGATGGAGCACAGCGCCAGATAACAGAAACCAACCACCGACCACCGTCCGAGAATCTTTTCGTCCTTGCGCAGGCGTGGGTATACCCTGCCGGCATGGGTGATCCAATGCAGCCGTTCCTTTTTCCGCCATATCTCCTGTACATGAATACCAGTTGCCACAGCGCGGCAAAACCTGATTAGGAAGTGAACGCAACGCTCATACCATACTAGAATGTCCCCTTCCGGAACTGAATAGAGCACAATTCGGTCTCTGGCCGCCTTTTTCCAGACATACAACGCCAGGCAGCCGATCATTACAGGCCACAGAGACTGCCAGAGTGCCACAGGGATGAATGAACGATATGCCGGTATGCGGGCTGCCGGCCACAGCCAGAGTGTCGTTGCCACTGCTGCCAGGCTGATAATCCACGCCTTCTGACCATAGGGAGCGAATTTTGTTTCTTCAGATGGTTCCCGTAGCAGCAGCCGCAGGAAGTGCAGCATCAAAAGAGTCGTGGAGCAGGACGCCAGAGGAAGCAGTATTGCATACACCCCATGCCACGGATCTCCGGCAAGAACAGTCAATTCCTTGAAAGCGGTTTTTGCAATGGCACCGCTGGTGAACGGCAATCCGGCCAAAGCCAGGGCCGGTAACAACATGCCGGCGATCCGCCGGCGATTTGTGCTTCCATCCGCTGCTTTTGGCCCGACAAGGCCCAGAAAAAGGCTGCTCTTGGCCAAAGAATGATGGACGCCATACATGGTAAGGACACCAACAGCATATTGTCCGGTTTCAGGAGTCAGGAGGCCAAGGCCGGTAATAATGGAGATCAGTCCCATCTGGCTGATGCTTGAATAGGCCAAAACAACCCTGGGTCTTTTCTGTCCCAACCCTATTACTACACCAAAAAATGCGGCAAGGGCCCCAGCGATTATGAACAGCATGGCGCCGGAAGGGTGTGACGCCCGGCCCAGGGGCAAAAAACGCAACCAGCCCAAAAGGCCGCCATTGACCATGGCTCCGGCCAATACCACGGCGGCCGGCAAGGGGGCGTTCTGATAGGCCAAAGGCTTCCAGACATGCACCGGCAAAACTCCTATTTTGACGCCAAAGCCGAGAAAAAGAAGAACCAGTACAATAGAATGCAGCTCTGCGCGGCCGATATCAGCAATGGCAGTGCTGCGGGTGGTATCAGCCAGAAGGATCAAAGCGGCAAAAATCGCCACCTCGCCCAATATCACCAGGATTAGATATACCCACCCTGCCCGCTTTGCCTCCTCAGTCTGCCGGTCAATCACCAGGCCATAGGTGGCCAGACTCATCAGGGCAAAGAAAAGATAGAAGCCGAGCATGTCCTGGGCCAGAATAAGACCGAAATTTCCAGACATGGCTGCCAGAAAAAATCCCATAAAGCGGGGCGAGACCGTTTCCTCAATACTCCGGCCAGCAATGCTTATCCCGGCAAGGAACCAGATAAAGGCAGTGACACAGTAAAATACTTGGCCGGTTGCATCAAGCCCCATGCGGCCGCCCATAAAAAACCAGCCCACCTGCACGACAAGCTCCCTGGGTACGATGAAACCACCAATCAGGGCAGGTAGCACGGCCCATGGACACAATCGGGCAACCGACTGCCGCATGGTCGGCGAGCAGCTGGCAAGGGCGAGAAGCAAGGGCAGCCCCGGTCCCAGGGAAAGCATTATTGCATGGTAATAGTACAAAACCTCGCCCGTCATATGCCATACTCCCTGACAATAAATCGTACCCAGGCCAAGGGACTGAACCGGGCATTGGCCACCGCGCCCACAGCCATAATAATAAAAGCGGTGACCAAAGGCGGCAGTAACAGCATCCAGTTGGTCTCCAGGCTCCCGAATTTCCTGTCCTGCGGCCAGGGTCCGGCTTGCTTGCCGAACCAGGCCGCCGTCACAATCGGCAGGAAATATCCGGCATTCAGCAAGGTGCTCACCACCAGGACGGCAAGCACCCACCAATTGCCGGAGGCCAGGCCTCCGAGGCCGAGATACCATTTACTGACAAAGCCAACTGTGGGTGGAATGCCGATCATACCAAGGGCTCCGACAGTGAAGGCCGCCATGGTCAACGGCATACGGCGCGCAACGCCGTTCATCTGGCTTATCCTATGAATACCAAGGGTTTCCGCCAGGTTGCCTGCGCAAAAAAACAAGGTTATTTTCATGAGTCCCTGGTGGACGATATGTACCAGTCCGCCGATGAGGGCGAGAGATTGGTCGGCCAGGCCGACGCCAAGAGCGATATAAGATATCTGACTGACCGTTGAAAAGGCCAGACGCCGTTTGAGATCATCCTGCTGCAGGGCCCGCACAGACCCATAAATAATGGTTAGCGAAGCTGCTATGGTAAGTGATGGTAGTAATTGGAGGCGCAGCACATTTTCAATGCCGAATACATCAAGGACAATACGGGTGATGCCAAAGGCCCCGGCCTTGACCACTGCAACGGCATGCAATAGAGCACTTACCGGGGCCGGCGCCACCATGGCCTGGGGCAGCCAGCCATGCAAGGGAACAATTGCCGCTTTGACGCCCACCCCGATAATCAGCAAAGCAAAGATCAGCACAAGTTCGGTGTGATATTTACCAAGCAGATCAACCGGCAGCCCTGTTGAGCTGAAATCCAGGGCACCGGCAATGGATTGCAGCCAGACGACGCCGAATAAAAAGAGACCACCACCGGCCAAGGTGTAGACGAGGTAATTGCGGCCGGCCAACAGTGCTTTCTCAGTGCCACGATGGATGATCAACGGATAGGTGGTCAGGGTGAGCATCTCGTAAAACAACAGAAAGGTGATGAGGTTGCCGGCCAAGGCGATACCAATTGTTACAGTAACACACAGGCTGAAATAGCCGAAAAAATGGCTGCGGTTCGGCGATTCCTCCAGATAGCCCACGGCATAGAGGGTGGTCAGAAACCACAGTACGCTGGAAAGAGTGGCAAACAGGGCGGACAGCGGATCACCGTTAAGAAAAATCTCCACCCCTGGCATGAGTAGCAAACGGACCTCAAAGACACGGCCCTGGGCAATGCCGATGTCCATGGCCACGACGAGCGTCAGTTTGAGTGAAGCTCCTAACAGATTCAGGCCGGTGCGTAACCGGGTACTTTCCTCCCGCAGACCAAAGATTATGATGCCGGGCAGGGCCGAACTGAGCAAAATACAGATGAGAAGCACCCCTTCCCTGCTCATGGCGGTCCTCCGGGTATGATTGTTGCGACGTTGGAACTGCCTATGGTCAGGATATGGAGAGGGTAGGGAGCAAAAAGTCCGAGCAGCAATGAAATGAGAGCAAGGGTGAAGGCCGGCCATTCCAAAAGGTGGGAGCGGGGATACTGTTTTTTGATTGTATATCCTTCAGGGATAATAAAGAGCTGGCAGACAACTCTGTAGACATAAACCGATGCCAGTAAACTGCCCACCATGACAACCACCCCCCACCACCACTGCATTGAATTGAAAGATGCACTGAGCAGCAGCCATTTGGCGATAAAGCCTCCGGACGGCGGCAGCCCCATGAGATTGACACCGGCAATGGCATAGGCCAGGGCGGTTACCGGCAGATAGGCTCTGATGCCGACCAGTTCGTTGATCCGGTCGTGGCCGATATGAAGGTAAATGGTGCCGGCGGCCATGAACATGGCGGACTTTGCACAGGCATGGGCCATTGCCATAAATATGACTGCTCCCCAGACCTTCATATTACCCTCCAGAGACGCTAAGGGAAAAGCGATGAACAGGTAGCCGAGCTGCGATACGGTGGAATAGGCGACAAGAAGTTTCAACCGCTGCTGGCGCATGGCCTGCAAGGCTCCCCAGAGGATAGCCCCTGCACCCAGTATACCCAGCATGTTTAGGGCGCCAATGGAGATGGCGCCACTGAAGACCTCAAACCAGAAGCGGAACAAAAGATAGAACGAGCCCTTTACCACCAGTCCTGAAAGGATGGCACTCACCGGAGCCAGGGCATTGGCATGGGCAGGGGGCAGCCAGAAATGCATGGGAAACAGGGCGGTTTTCAGCAGTAGCCCGATGGTTATCAAGGCCAAAGCAACCCGCGTCCCCGGCGCAGCGCCAGCAATATCCTGCAGCATGTCAAGATCCAAAATTCCATATGTTTTATACAGGAAAACAACACCCAGCAGATAGCTGAGTGATCCCAAAAAGCTGACCAGAAGATAGCGGATGGCGGCAATCTGCGAAGCCGGCTTGCCGGAAAGTGCTGCCAAGGCAACAGCCGCAATGGAGACGAGTTCCATAGTTACATAGAGATTAAAGATATCAGAGGACAGAAATAGACCGTTCATGGCTGCCCAGAGCATCATCCACAATGGCCAGAAAAAGCGTTCCTGCCTTTCGTGACGACCGACTCGCTTGGGCGCTGCAATGCGGAAGGAGAAATATCCTCTGGCATATAAGGTAATGCCAATGCCGGTCAACCCTGTCATCGCCAACATAAGCACGGCAGGGCCATCAAATCGCAGAGTAATTCCCAGGGGAGCCTGCCATCCCCCAATGTAATAGTGTCTTGGCCCGAAGAGCAGCAATTGTCTGAGCAGGATTATAATAGAAACGCCAGTAGCCAGGGCTGCAACTGGAGCAGCTACCGGTCCTGTCCGGCGAGAGAGGAAAAAGAAAATGGAAGCGGCCAGAGGGAAAACAATGGGGCATATAATCCATGCATCGGCATCAAAGATCAGCACGCCCTTTATGCCCCCGACGTGTCATGCTGATATTCTTCGCGCACCAGAGTAACATTGGATGTTTCCTGCACCCGACAGGCCAAAACAAGGGCCAGGGCTGTGGCACTCACCGAGACCACAATGCCGGTGAGCACCATGGCATGGGGGACCGGATCAATTTTGCCATTGCCTGCCCTGTATGCGGTGGAGACCAGCATCAGGAAAACGCCGCTGGACATAATATTGGACGCCAGAATTTTGCGCAATAAGTGGGAACAGACGATCAGGGCATACAGCCCAAGAGCAAAAAGGACAAGGCCGGTTAAACTATACAACAGATTGGTGCTCATCATTATTCATCTCCTTGGCCGCTGCCACCTTCATAAGGTTGTTCCTCCATCAGCTCACCATAGGGCCGGCCTCCGACAAAAAGAGCCGCAAGGGTCAGACCAATGGACAGTGCACAGGCGGCTTCTATCAGCACCAGCAGAAAAGCAGCCGCTTGTAGCGGATATACCAGGAATCCCCCGCTCCAGATTAAACAGCCGAGAGCAACACTGAGAAAAACCACCGGCCCCAGTGCCAAGCCACACCGTAGCGGCCGGGCCGGCACCATGGGCAACCAAGGCAGATCGGTGATGAGCATCAGTACACCGGCCCCTCCCAGCACCGCACCGCCCTGGAAGGCCCCACCGGCAAGATGGCTGCCCTGCCAGACCAGATAAGCCGCTACCAGAAACATAAAGGGCGCCAGCAGCCGGACCATGGCAAGCTGTACAGGGCTGACATCTCCCATGTAACCTACGAATGTCGCCCTGGTGAGGGACCAGACCCCGAGAACGGCCAGAAAAAGGACCATAACCTCGAGCAAGGTATCATATCCCCGGAAATTAAGAAGTACCGCAGTCACCGGGCTCGCCACGCCGCTGTTATGCAGATGGCGCGCCACTTCATTTTCAAGCCCTGGCATTTGCTGGGGCATTATGCAGATGGTGCGACCCAACATGGCCGTTACGCCGGCCAATAGAAAAAAAACCAACACCACAAGCGG
This sequence comes from uncultured Desulfobulbaceae bacterium, assembly GCA_945787445.1. Lineage (GTDB taxonomy): Bacteria > Desulfobacterota > Desulfobulbia > Desulfobulbales > CALZHT01 > CALZHT01. The sequence continues at coordinate 42,940 of CALZHT010000008.1, read as the reverse complement.
ATCGATCCGTTTCCGTCTATACTTTGCCGGGGCTGTGGTCAGCATCTCTGTCTTCCTCAAAATCGAGGCGGCGTTCCTCTTTGCTAAGTCGCTCCATACGCCGCAGGGCGGCAAGGAACAGCGGTCCGGTAATACCCGCCCCTATGGCGGCTTCGGCCAGGGCCACATCAGGTGCCCGCAATCTTACCCAGGCCAGGGCCATGACCAAGCCGAAGCAGATAAACAGCACCACAGCCTTGAAAATATCAGGGGTGGATAAAAGACGCCAGGCCAGCCATAAAAGGGTGGCGACCAGCAGCATGTCAAAGCCTGCCATGATGTATGTCATTTCCGCGACCATGGCTGAATCCTTTTCTGCAAGGCACGACGCGCAACCAGATGACAGGAGGCGGAGCTGGCGATCAGCACGAGAATCCAAATAAAAAACAGCTTGGCCACGACAGCCCAGCTCCCGGCCTGCAGGATCAGGCCGAGAATGATCATACCGAGCCCGACATTATCGGCCTTGGTAAGAGCATGCAAACGGGTGTAAATATCCGGAAAGCGCAGTAGTCCAACGGTACCGGACAGAAAAAAAGGTAGTCCCATGATAATCACTCCACTGCCGAGAACGTCAAAACTCTCCATCCGACCCCTCCTCTTCAGGACCTGCATACCAGGTGCGGCGCACAAAAGTGGTTGTAGCCAGAGCGGTCAGTAGTGCAAAGACCAGAGCTACGTCTAGCAGAACTACAGCGTCCAGTCCCTTGGCCAGCAGCAGGATGATGGCCACGCCGCAGGTCCCGAATAGCTGTGCCGCCAACATGCGGTCGGCAGCAGTGGGCCCTTTGAGAATGCGGACCAGGCCGGCTACTACGGCAAAAAGCAAAACCAGGGCGAAAACCATGTGCATTATCCTCATGCCTACTTCTGTCCTCCCGGGTGCACCCCAAAAAGGGCGGCAACATGCCACTCCAGATTATGGATGTTGGTCCAGATCGGCTGGTTTTTGTCAATGGTATGGATGATTACGACATTGCCCTGCAGGTCGACGCTCAAGGTGCCGGGCAGCAGGCTGATGGTATTGGCGAAAAGGATGCGGGGCGGCCCGTCCGGCAGGAAAGTAGCATAGTCAACCAATCCTGGATTAACCGGCATTACCGGAGAAAAGGTGCGGCGCATGACATCGATGCCGCTGTGAAAAGATTTTCCAAGAAAAAAAGGGATAAACCGGCAGGCGCCGCCAAAACTCAAGGGCCAATAAGAAGCAGGGGCAAGTATAAAACTCCAGCACACTGCAAGAAGCACAGCAGGCGCACCGACAATCCAACTTTTAACATCATTACCGCTAAGAACGACCCACAGGATGGATAAGACGAGGACGCGCACCACGACTCGCGGGCTGCTGATTGCCAGGCGACGATACAGAAGATTGCTGCTGCTTTCGGTCATGGTTATCTCTGCCCGTAAATGAAGCTGGACTGCTCTATTGGTATTCGTGATGTTTTGTTGTGCTCCTCTCTGCCTCACCTGCCTTGTTATTTAAACGATATACACAAACCAAACCAATACACAATCCCTATCTGGTTCCACGTGTGCATCGCATTTAGTAGAGTTCCACGAAATCCCCCTATATAGAGCGACATAGGTACCAGACTGCCCGGCAGGCGGGCACCCTGCATTTAAAAATAACGAGCAAGGAGCCGGTAGAGCCCCGCTGTAGCGGGATTGGCGGGCACCGCAGTAACTGACGAAACATGATTGGATGTATCGGATTGAAGACGCTGTGTATAAAAGGGGATTTCTGTTTCGCTTCAACACGCAATGGAGAATAGGTGAGCTTTGCTTGTTCCCTTTCTTCTTCAAAAGGTCTCCTTCCTCATAGCCTAATAAAAAAGGCCGTTTTCCTTATCAAACGGCCTTTTTCTTTTTTATAAATATCTAATACGTAGATATCAGATTTGCTATTAACCGCCGTGTACTTCAATCTTTCTCGGTTTTGCCGGCTCTATCTTGGGAAGCACAAGGGTGAGCACCCCATCTACGATTTTGGCCTCTATTTTTTCTTGATCAATAGCCTCAGAGATGGTGAAACGCCTCATATAATGGCCCGTCTCATACTCCTTCAGCAACACCCTTTCTGATGGATCTTCATCACCGTCCATTGTGCCGTTTATGGTTAAGACGCCTTTTTCCAGGTCGATACTGACCCCTGACTTATCAACCCCCGGCATATCGGCACGTAACATTACTGCACCCTCAGTTTCATATATGTCAACGGAAGGGATAAATTGACGACCGGGTTTTGTCGGCTCACCCTGGGTCTGGGTCTCTTTTTTTTCCTGAACTTTTAATTCCTTATCAGTCATATGCACACCTCCTTTTCACCTCATAACCAGGCTTAATCCGCACTTACGCCTATCTTTTTGGGCTTCACTTCCGCAGCTTTGGGTAGAGTGATTTTTATTATGCCATTCCGGTAACTGGCCTCAATCTTTTCACTGTCAATTCTTGTAGGCAGTGCCAATGCCCTGCTGAATCGCCCGGTTTCAATCTCGTGCCGGTGGTAGGAAAATTTTTTATCCGGGGTCTGCTCCTGGCGCTCCCCCTTTAGTGTAAGGGTTTCACCCTCAATGGAAATATCGAGATCTTCCGGTTTCACACCAGGAATTTCCGCCCTGACATAGATGTTATCCTCATCCTCGGATACATTTAAGGCAGGATACACCGTTGCTCTCGGTATCCATGGCATTTCCGCTGAGACGCCACGGAACATTTTATCCATTTCATTGCGTACCTTCTCGAGATCATCCCAGGGATGCCTCCAGAATGGCCTGTCCGAAAATCGTATAATTGCCATAACAATCCTCCTTCAAGAGATACCTTATAAAAAATCAGAGCGACTGCCTCAACAGCCGCCCTGGCTTGTACCTATTGCGTTAATGAATTTTAATATGGGTTATTTGTTTCTTTGCATCTTCCGCTTTCGGTAAAGTTACAGTCAGAACGCCATCCTTAAATGTTGCATCGATCTTGTCGGTCTTCACTTCAACCGGCAGTCGGATAGCCCGATGAAATGCGCCATAGGTGCGTTCAATCCGATGAAAGCGCTTGTTTTTCTCCTCTTTTTCCTGTTTCTTTTCACCTTTCAGCACCAGGAGATCACGTTCAAGGGAAATATCGAGGTCTTTTGCTTCAAGTCCCGGTAATTCGGCTTTCACAATAACATCATCGTCTGTTTCAGAAAGATCCAGCGTAGGCTGCCAGCCAACATCCATCACACCCTCTGTCTCTTCAAATGGTGAAAACTTTTCAAACGGTGATAACCTCCAGAACCGATTAACAAAATCCTCCATTTCTCTAAACATCTCCGGCAAACCAGATTTTCGTCTGAACGGTACGAGATCTGCCATTTCCCTTCACCTCCTTTTCGATGATTTTTTCTCCATTCATTAGGAGAAAAAATATAATAATCGTTTGATATTATTACCATTATACTATTCTAATAATACAATAATACCAATCATCCCTTTGTCAAGAGAACCGCAACAGCGCGGAAATTATTTTATGTGATTACCACTAAAATTCAGCTATTTTTATTCTCGTTTTAGAACCCCTTGTCATTTCGAGCACAACGAGAAATCTCATTGCTCCAGGAAAAGATTTCTCACGTTCGTTCGAAATGACAGACATAGCAAAAGTCAATAGGTTATCCTTCGTATCTTTAAGGTAGCTGAGAAATGATGATAATCAGCTTTTTTTGTGAAATAAAAATTATTGATAAAATCGTAAAAATACGATTTTAACGATGTATTACGTTGTAACTATTTGAAATTACATGGGACGTTAACCGCTTTCCAGATTTTTTGTGGGTAAATCATTTATTATATACATGTCTTATAGATGCACTTTTTAAACTTTTCAGAATGTATTCCTGGAGTTGCCGCTTTTCTCATTTTAAGGGTATCCTCATAGGAAAAAATCGTGTATAGTTTCCGGCCTTAAATTTTCCTAAATTGAGCGTTGCAAATTTTGAAAAGGAATGTGGATTACTACTTTGCCGATTTTCTGTTTCTTTAACTTTCTTTGAATCTATAATTTTTTGATGAAATCGTAAAAAAATACAAATTCATCGATGTATTACGTTGTAACTGGTTGAAATTACATGGCACGTTAACCGTTTTCCCGATTTTTTACGGGATCATCAATTTTGGAGGAGAATACCCATGAAATTAATTCTATTGGGCGCCCCAGGCGCTGGAAAAGGCACTGTTGCAAAACAGCTAACCGCGATTGACGGATCGGTACAGATTTCTACCGGTGATATCTTGCGTGGTGCCGTGCAAGCCGGCACGGATTTGGGAAAAGAGGCTGAAGCGTATATGAAACGCGGTGATCTCGTACCCGATTCCCTGATCATGGGAATTATGGAAAAACGACTGCAGGAACCTGACTGCCAGAAAGGCTTCCTGCTGGACGGCTTTCCGCGTACCATTCCCCAGGCTGAGGCTTTGCGAGATCTGCTCGGCAAGCTGTCCATCAAGCTCGATTTGGCGGTGAACATCGATGTGCCAAAGGATGTAATACTGGATCGGCTTTGCACCAGAAGGACCTGCTCCAATTCTGCATGCCAGGCCATTTATAATGTAAAGAGCAACCCGCCCACGCAGGAAGGAATCTGCGACAAATGCGGCAGCCCGGTTATCCAGCGCGATGATGAGACAGAAGAAGCCATCAGCCATCGCCTTGCAACGTACAACGAAAAAACCGCGCCCCTGGTCGGATTCTATGAAAAAGAAGGATTGCTCAGGACCATTACCGGCACCTCAAGTGATATTGTGGTTAACGCCATAAAGGATGAACTTGGCATATAAACAATTACCAACCGCAGTGCCGAAAATTTTATGGATGCGGGAAAATGTTGTTTACAATACGGATACGGATAAGGATCCAGTAGACCCGTTTTTATCGTGCTCGTGATCGTAATCGTGATCGTAATCGATCTTACTTTTATCTATGATACAAAATTATGCTTGCTTTTCGATTACGAGCACGAGCACGAATATAATAACTACGAGCTAAAGCTACCTCCAATGAAAGGCAGGTGTATTACCTTTCTCTTGAGATTATAGCCGAGGGCAAAAAAGCCCGCTTTGTATATCCATGACGAGCCGGGGTGCAATGTGACCGCACAAGAGATATGCATAATCGGCGGCGGCCTGGCAGGTTGCGAAGCTGCTTGGCAGGCCGCAAAACGTGGGTGCCGGGTCAGCCTTTACGAGATGAAGCCGCAACGGTTCAGTCCAGCGCACCATTCGCCGCAGCTCGCCGAACTGGTGTGCAGCAATTCCCTGCGTTCCGCCGACTCCTCTTCAGCCGTTGGTATCCTCAAGAAGGAAATGCACCGTCTTGAATCTTTGATCATGGACGCCGCCCTGCATACCAGAGTACCGGCCGGCAAAGCCCTGGCCGTTGACAGGGAGCGCTTTGCCGAATTGATCACCCGGATGATTGAAGAACATCCCTTAATAACGATCTTCAGGGAAGAGGCTAAAGAAATCCCTCCTTCATCTGACACAAAACACGATATCCCGGTCATAATTGCCACAGGGCCTCTGACTTCGCAGGTGCTGGTTGCGCAAATTGCCGAACTGGCCGGCTCAGAGAATCTGGCATTTTATGATGCCATTGCTCCCATTGTTTCTGCAGATTCTCTTAATTATGATAGTATCTACCGAGCTTCAAGATATGACGATGGGCCGGGCGATTACCTCAACTGTCCTCTGAACAGGGAACAGTACGAGGCCTTTATAGCTGTTCTCAAAAAAGCTGAAAAAGTGGTTCTCAGATCTTTTGAAGGCCATAAGTATTTCGAGGGATGTCTTCCCATAGAGGTCATGCTTGAACGGGGCGATGACACTCCACGCTTCGGGCCCATGAAGCCGGTGGGGCTGCCGGATCCTCATACCGGCCATGTACCTTACGCAGTAGTCCAGCTTCGGCAGGAAAACAGCGAAGGCACCAGTTATAATATGGTAGGCTTCCAGACAAAACTAACCTATCCGGAACAGAGAAGGGTTTTTTCCATGATACCTGGATTGGAAAATGTCGAATTTCTGAGAATGGGCAGCATCCACCGCAATACCTTTGTCTGCGCACCTGAAGTCCTCACATCATTCCTGCAATTCCGCAGCAGGAAAAATGTATTCCTTGCCGGACAACTTACCGGCGTCGAAGGGTATGTTGAATCAAGCGCCATGGGGTTGCTGGCCGGCATAAACGCGGCAAGAACAGCGCAAGGCGGCAATCCCGTAATACCGCCTCCTGACACTGCTCACGGCGCGCTTATTACCCATTTAACCAACGCCGCCGCCAAACACTTTCAACCTTCCAACATTAATTTCGGCCTTTTCCCGGCCCTTACGAAAAAAATCCCAAAAAAATTGCGAGGAAAATATCGTGCAGAAAAAGCCAGAGAATCTCTTGAGCAATGGATCAAGGATGAAGAACTTCTCCCGGACAATTGAGATACGCGCCATGAGCTCTATTTTGACCAGCCTTTTCTTTCTTTTTTTCTTTTTGGCTTTGAATAATGGCGTGTCTGGAGCTGCGGATCCGCCGATCCATCGCCTGAATATTTCCTTTGACCTTGAAAAAAACAGGATCAAAGGTGTTTCACAAATTGATGTTCCCGCCAACACCGGGATCAATATCTTTTTAGGCGATCTTGCCGTGGAGTCCATTGTTCATAAGGGAGAAGCCCTTTTGCCGGAAACATTGCCACTTACCCTTGAATTACCGCCGGAAGCCAATCCACAAAATATTTCCATTACCTTTGCGAAAGAGATTCCGGAACAAGCAGGAAACATTGAATCACTCATATCAGCAGAAGGAATTGTTCTCTCTGGATTCTGGCATCCCATGCTTGGCAAGGATTCTTTCCAAACACTCACCGCAATCATTCCCGCGGATTTCGAGGCTATAGCTGAAACGGACGATCTTGAAAGCAAAAAAACAGAAAAAGGAAAGGAAGTAACCTTTACCTTTCCCGCCCAGCGGAGAACAGTATCATTTGTTGCCGGGCCTTATGTTGTTGAAAAAGAGATTTTTGGCGATGGTAAGGAACTGTATTCCTATTTCTTCCCTGAAGACCAGGATCTTGCAGAATCTTACCGGCAAAAAACTGTTTCGTATCTCAAGCGCTACGAGGCAATGATCGGCCCCTATCCCTATAAACGCTATGCCATCATAGAAAACAGACTGCCGACCGGCTTTGCCATGCCATCCTTTACCCTGCTTGGTCAAGCCATCATCAGGCTCCCCTTTATCCTTGAAACCTCTCTAGGCCATGAAGTGCTGCATTCCTGGTTTGGAAACAGCATCGATATTGACCTTTCGCAAGGTAACTGGGCTGAAGGGCTGACAACCTATCTTGCTGATCAGCTTTACGCGCAAGACAAGAACCAGGATGCCGAATTCCGCAAGGGGCAGCTCCTTAAGATCCATAATTTTGTCAATCAAGAGAACGCCATCCCCCTTGTTGCCTTTAAAAACGCCTTGGACACCAGTAAAGATAAAAAGGCTATCCGCGCTATTGGCTACGGCAAGACCAGCATGCTCTTTCACATGCTGCGCAAATCCCTTGGTGATGAATTATTTTTTAAGGCCCTGCAGGATTTCTACAAACGGATGAACGGCAAAGAAGCGAAATGGGATGACATCATAACCAGTTTTGAAACAGTGGCCGGCAGCAAAATGGAGGAATATTTCACCCAGTGGCTTGAGCAGAAGGACCTCCCTGACCTGGAAGTAAAGGACATCTCCTCAGAAGAAAAGGAAGGCGTGCCGGTCCTGGCTTTCACATTGGCACAAAAGAACGATACCCCCTATGTTATGGATGTGCCCATTGTTATACAAACCATGCAGGGAGAAGTCCGTAAAACTATCCATATCAAAGACAATGAAACCAAAATCGAGATCCCCTTGGCCGGGACACCACTGGAACTGGCCATTGACCCGAACTACGATATAATCAGACAACTCGATCATGACGAAATTCCACCTGTCTGGTCGGGATTTCTCGGCGATGCTGACAAACTAGCAGTAATCGGCACTGCTGCTGATAGTGAAACCTTCGCGCCTTTCCTCGATATTCTTCAAGCCATGGATTGCCCGATCGCCGAGGCGGAAGATGTGACCACGACAGAGTTGGCAAATATGTCGGTCATCTTCTTAGGAGTTGACAATCCTCTTGTCAGATCAATATTTGCAAAGGTGGGCTATCCTGAAAAAGGCTTTACCCTTGATGTTCGCAAGAATCCCTTGAGTCCGGAAAAAATAGCCGTCCTTACAAGTGCAGCGAGCAAATCGGCAGTGGAATTGGTGAGCCGTAAGCTGGAGCATTACGGTAAATACAGTTACCTTCATTTTGAAAACGGCAGAATCAGAGACAAAAAAATTACTGCAGCCGATAGCGGCCTGATATACATCCTCCATGAACCACCAACCGGCATCGAGGTGCAGTCCACCATCGGCTTCAATGATATTCTCAACAAAATACTCGACAAACAGGTGGTCTACGTGGGTGAAACCCACAGCCGCTATGAGGACCACAAGCTGCAGCTTGAGGTGGTGCGGGCTCTGTACAATCACAATCCACAAATAGCAATCGGCATGGAAATGTTTGCCCGCACCATCCAGCCCGCACTGGATGATTATATTTCCGGAAAGAGCGATGAGGCCACGTTTTTAAAAGAATCTCGCTATTTTAAGAACTGGGGATATGATTACCGTAATTACCGGCCGATCATTGAATTTGCCCGGCGGAATCAGATCCCTATTTTAGGGCTGAATCTGGAAAAGAAAATTCCAAGTAAGGTATATAAAGAAAACGGCATTGACAGCCTTACCGACCAGGAAAAAGAAACCATCCCGCCAGACAGGGATCTGAGCATCCCCGGCTATCAGGAGCGAATCGCCCAGGCATTCCGCCTCCATCTCCACCAACCCGGGCAAAGCAAACAATTTACCAATTTTCTCCAATCCCAGGCCCTATGGGATGAAACCATGGCCGAGACCGTTTCCGCATACCTTGCCGCAAATCCTGAGACAAAAGTGGTGGTTATTGCCGGCCAGGGCCATGTATTCAAAGATACGGCTATCCCGCCCAGAGTGGCCCGACGGGTGCCGGTTGCCCAGTCCGTACTCATCAATGCAGCGGGCAAGCCTGTTGACTCCCGTCAAGTTGACTTTGCTCTCTTTCTCCCCCCTGAAGCCCTACCTCCAAAGGCCATGATGGGAGTGCTCCTTGCTGAGGAGGATCAACGACTCGTAATATCAAAAATTTCAAAGAGCGGCAAAGCCAAAGAGGCAGGGATAAAAGAAAAGGATGTTATTCTTGCCCTTGACGGTAAAGCCATTGAAATTCTGGATGACTTGAAAATCGCTATGCTCTATAAAGAGAAAGGCGATACCGTCACCTTGCGCGTCCAAAGGAAACGAGCCCTTTTCGGTAAAAAGGAAATGGATATCGTAATCCAACTGTAAATGGATATCAAATGAGAATACCTTGCCATGTTTTCTGATGACGTATCAAAGATCCTTAGGGATGTGAGAAATCTTCTCTCTTTTCATAAAAATATAGGCATTGCCGACTATCCCAGGACAGAAGACCTTGCCGATTTTTTATCATCGGATAAAGCAAGGCAAGGAAAAATCGTATCATATCCACCACCAGACCATAGTTCTGTACCGGCAGCAGACCGGCAAGCGGGAGTTGAAGGAAAGCCGGCCGAGGTATTGCACCACGAGATGCGACAGGAGCTAGAAAACTGCCAACGTTGCGGCCTACACGCGGGACGGAGCACCCTGGTTATTGGAGAAGGCAACTGCAGGGCCGACCTTGTCATCATAGGAGAATGGCCTAATACGGAAGACGATACCAATGGAAAACCGTTCAGCGGCGAGCCCGGCGTATTGCTTGCCAAGATGCTCAAGGCCATCAACCTGGTTCGTCAGGATGTATTCATCACAAATCTCGTCATGTGCCATCCTGCTGAAAACAGGTCCCCGACCACCGAAGAATTACAGACATGTCTGCCATTTTTAAAAAGGACCATTGCCATTGTCTCACCAAAAGTGATCTGCACCTTCGGCCCTCTTGCCGCCCAGGTCCTTTTAAAAACATCCAAGCCGCTAATCCGCCTCAGGGGCCGGTTCCATGATTTTCAGTCCATCCCCCTCATGCCCACCTTCCATCCCGCCTTCCTCCTCAAGAATGAGGAATTCAAAAAGCCTGTCTGGCAAGACCTCCAGATGATCCAAAAAAAGTTGGCCTCTTCAGCAAAGTAAAAATACTGCGCCATTCTCCTAACCACTCAACTCTGATCTGCCCGTAAGGGCCGATTTTCCATGTTCAAAAAAAATCCCCCTGATATTTCTTTTTCTTGACATTTAAAACTTCCATCTGCCTACCATGAGATAGTGAAGGATAGGGGGTAATTTACCCACTCGATATAACTTGATACTATCAACAATTACAAAGGAGTAGTGTATGAAACTGTCAACGTGGGTTCTGATTGTTTTGGGGGCAATGTTATTTTCTCAACCGGCATGGGGGGCTGATGATACATGCATTTCATGCCACAAAAAACTTTCACCCGGTCAGGTCGCTGATTGGGAGTCAAGCAAACACAGTAAGGAGGATGTTTCCTGTTCTTCATGTCATGGCACAACACATACGACCGAAAAAGATGCAAATCTTGCCCAAATGCCGGATGAGGCGGTCTGCGCCGAATGCCATGAAGAACAATTCAAACAATTTTCTAAAGGCAAGCATAATTTCGGTTGGACATCCATGAACGCCATGCCCATTACCCATGTTGAACCCGATGAGTTGATGGAAGGGGGTAGAGGTTGCGGCGGTTGCCACAATATGGGGATTAAAAGCGAGGCCCAAAAAAAGGAGCAGCACGACAAAGGCTACAGATATCAGACCAATTCCTGCGATGAATGCCATACCAGGCACAGCTTCTCCAAAAAGGAAGCGCTCAATCCGAGAGCCTGCCAGCAATGCCACATGGGCTATGACCATCCCCAATGGGAAATGTGGAGCAGTTCGAAACACGGCTCACGGTACTTATCGAAAGAAGTTGGAGATCTGCCGCCGAATGCCGCCGCGCCAAAATGCCAGGACTGCCATATGCCGGACGGCAATCATGAAAACAGGACAGCCTGGGGATTTCTGGGAGTCCGGCTGCCATTGCCCGAAGATAAGCAATGGGCCGCTGACCGGGTTGTAATCTTAAAAGCGTTAGGCGTTTTAAATCCGGAAACCGGTGAACCAACAGCGCGCCTTGACGCGGTCAAGGCCGTGGACCTGGCCCGCTTAACAGAGGAGGCCTGGAGCACGGAACGGGAGAAGATGATTACAGTGTGCTCCAAATGCCATTCGGAAAAATACGCCCGCGAGCAACTCGCCATGGGGGATTCCATCATGCAGAAGTCTGACCGGTTGATGGCCGATGCCATTGAGATCGTGGCTGCCTTATACAAAGACGGCATCATAAAAAAACCGGCCGATTATTCCTTTGCCTATCCTGACCTGCTGTTCTTCATGCGAACCGGCGGATCGGACATTAATGCCATGTCGCACATCGACCAGGTATTATTCCGGATGTACATGAAAAGCCGCATGCGGACCTACCAGGCCTTTTTCCATGTCAATCCCGATTATGCTTACTGGTACGGTTGGGCGATGATGACCAAGGATTTTGGTGAAATCAAGGAGTTGGCGCACACCTTACGAGCCACCCATCATAAATAAATTCAGAACTCCTGACCCCATGACGTAATATTGAGGAGATAGAGGGATACTATAGGAAATCGTTTGATACCGAGTTAAGTGCCTAAAGTTAAAGGAATCTCTGATAAAATAAGTACATTAACTTTAGGCACTCTTATGGGCATTATCAATGCTGATATCATCATAAAATCCTCGAATTCAGGAAATCTGATATTGGTACAGCTCCATAACTCAACAACCTCCGTCCTAAGACGATAGGGTGAATGAAAAGGACTGTAAGTCCTGATACCGATCAAATAGACCCTTTTTTATCGTGCTCGTAATCGAAAAGAAGGCATAATTAATGTTTGATCATGAATAAAAAGAAAATCGATTACGGATACGATTACGAGCACGAGCACGGAAATAACAAATTCGAGTTAAATTTACCCTTCTGAGAGGCAAGGGGATTAACCTTAACTGAGACTAATATTACACCGGCGCTTCAAAACCGTTGATGCGCCGGTGTTTTTTTGAGAAGGTTCATTCTTGCACCACGGAATTCACCCCCGAAAGGACCAATTTTCTGTCCTCACTAAAGCTCTTCAGGAGTAAATGAAATCACCTTGTCTATGGTCTCTGCATTGAAAAGAAACATAGCCAGACGATCAATGCCCAAAGCTATTCCTGCTGCATCCGGCATATATTCAAGTTCTTCGAGGAAACGCTCCGGCAGGGGCCCTGGATCCCTTCCCTGAGCCTTGATTTTCTCTCTGTCCTGCATAAAACGGCTTCGCTGTTCAGCAGGATCGACCAGTTCTGAAAATCCATTTGCTATCTCAAGACCAGCGGCATAGAGTTCGAACCGCTCGGCACATCCCGGATCATTTTTTTTAAGGCGGGCAAGCGCACCCAGAGAGGCAGGATAGTCAAAAAGAAATATCGGCTCCTCCTTGCCGAGATGGGGCTCAATGGAAGTCACCAGGACCTCATCGAAGGTGTTTGCGGAAAGGGCCTCTTCCATGGAGACCGGCGCATAAGAACGAAAGGCATCGGCTACGGCAAGCCTTTGCCACGGGCGTTTAAGAGAAATGCGCATTTCGTTATAGGGAACCAAGCTTCCCAGGCCGATTGCTTCAGCGAGAAATGCCAAAAGCTCCTCACACTCGTTCATCAGGCCCATGTAATCAATACCCGCATGATACCATTCGAGCATGGTGAACTCTGATAGATGTTTATTGCCCCGTTCGCCCCGCCTGAAGCATTTAGAAATCTGATAAATCCTTGGGGCGCCTGCAGCAAGCAGCCGCTTCATGCATAGTTCCGGTGAGGTCTGTAAGAACCAGTTGCCAGATCTTACCGGCTCAATATATGGTTCAGGAGCAACGCAGGGGAGACGGACCGGGGTGTCCACTTCCAGATAATCCCGGTCAAAAAAGAATTGACGGATAGCCTGCACCAAGGCAGCCCGTCTTTTGAGGCCGCTGATGGAATTCATGGCAGCAGCATGGAATAGAGGAGCGATTATTCCTTGACCCGGGTGAGGTATTCACCGGTGCGGGTGTCGATCTGGATCTTATCGCCCTCTTCAATAAAGGGGGGAACCTGCAGAACATAGCCGGTTTCCACGGTAACCGGCTTGGTATCTGATCCCGAAGTATCACCCTTGGCCCAGGGTTCGGACTTTGTTACCGTTAGATTCACAAACATGGGTATTGTAACGCCGATTGGCCTGTTTTCAAAAAGCAAAATCTGCACTTCCATGTTGTCAATCAAGTATTTGACATTGTCTTCCAATTGTTCTTCCATTATGGTGATCTGTTCAAAGGAGATAGTATCCATGAAGTGGAATTCTTTGCCCTGAGAATAAAGAAACTGCATGGTCCGTTCTTCAAGATCGGGTTTTTCGAATTTATCACTCGATCGGAAGGTACGTTCAAAAGAATTGCCGGTAATCATATTGCGGAGCTTCGTCCTATAAAGAGCCTGGCCTTTGCCGGGTTTGGAAAACTCAAACTCAGTAACTATAAACGGTTCACCGTCAATGCTGACCTTCAAGCCTTTCCGTAAATCAGACGCACTGTACATAAAAAATCCTCGTATCTCGCTGGTAACTGTTTAGCAAAACCTATTGGCTGTATTGGCAATGCTCAGCAACATGCGCTTATTACACTGCCATTAAATAAAAAACGTGGCAATTTAATCTGATCGTGACAGTTTTTCAACCAAATAACAATCATTCCGTGGTAAAATAATTTTTGAGTCGTGACATGCGTATTACTGACCACAAATAACCATTATGAAGTCGTTTCCTTTGCTCCTAAAGTTTTTTATTGAAAATAGAAGATTATTTCACTAGAAGGGTATTCTCTTAACATAAGAGATCCTTTCCTCATTTATTTAACAACAATCTGCTTTGTACATTCATAAAAATCGTTATAGTGGATGTTTTCCTTTGGTTAGCCGAAATACTATTTCTGTGTAGCGGTTAATATTCTTTTGGGAGGAACTGCTTGATCGCTGGGAAAAAAAGGGTGGTCATAACCGGACTTGGCATCATCTCAAGCCTGGGGCTTGATAAAAACATTGTTCAAGATTCCCTTCGAGAGGGTAAGAGCGGCATCCGCTTTCTGCCGGAACGCAAAAAACTGGGATTCCAGAGCGGCCTGAGTGGTGCAATCGAGAATTTCACCCCGGAAAATATTTTGAACAAAAAACGACGCAGAACATTGCCGGAATTTGGTTTGTGGGCATGGGATGCGATCTTTCAGGCCCTGATACAGGCCGGTATCGACCCGGAAAGTCTGGCTGGTGATGAGGACACCGGCATTATATTCGGAAATGACTCATCAACGGTTACTGCGGTGGAGCAAGTAGATGCCCTACGCTCAACAGGAGAAACCAGATCTATTGGCAGCGGGCATATTTTCCGGCTTTTGAACAGCACCATTACCCTCAATCTGAGCACCATTCTCGGCCTGAAAGGCATGTCGTGGACGGTAAGCAGTGCCTGTGCCAGCGGCGCCATGGCGGTGGGTCAAGGAGCAGAACTCATAGCTACGGGAAAGCAGAAAAGGGTAATCTGCGGTGGAGCCCAGGAAATATCATGGCAGTCCATGTGCAGTTTTGATACCCTTGGCGCTTTTTCCCGCAGGGAAGATGACCCTGCCGCAGCTTCCCGCCCCTTTGACCGGAACAGAGACGGACTTGTCCCCAGCGGCGGCGCTGCCGCCGTTGTTTTAGAAGACTATCAATCAGCCCTGAAAAGGGGAGCAACCATTCTGGCTGAAGTGCTGGGGTATGCATGCACCTCAGACGGTTCTCATATCGTCGTGCCCAGCGGCGAAGGGCTAAAAAGAGCAATGGGTCAAGCCATCAGCAATGCACAGCTTTCCCCGGAAGACATTGATCTGGTTTTGGCCCATGCAACATCTACTCCTACCGGTGACCTGGCAGAGGCCATTGCTCTGCGCAATATTTTTGACATCACGGATGAGGCAAAGGGGCCATGGATATCTGCGGTCAAAGGGCTCACCGGCCATGAATTCTGGATGGCGGGCGCGGCTCAGGTCGTCTATGGTTTGCTTATGGCGCAAGGCAGATTTGTCGCCGGCAATCCAAATCTGGAACACCCCGATCCTGAGGCAAAAATCTTGCGTTTTTCCCGCAAAACAATTACATTTAACCCTTCTCATATCCTCCTTAATGCCTCTGGATTCGGGGGAACAAACGCTTGCCTGGTCATAAAAAATCTGAATGAACACTGATGTAGTAATTATAGGCAGTGGAATTAGTGGCTTGACTGCTGCTGCTCTGCTTGCCCAAAAAGGCAAACGGGTCATTATTCTTGAGAAGAAAAGCAGGCCGGGCGGAGCTTTAAAACGGTTCAAACGGCAGGGAATTCCATTTGATGTTGGATTTCACTATACAGGTGGACTCGGCAAAGGAGAGATACTCAGAGTCTTATGGGAACACCTCAATATCCTGCCCGGTCTTTCCATTCAACCCTTTCCTCCCCATGGCAATGATCAAGTCAGCATTAAAGATTCGGACAAAACTGTCCGATGTTTTTTTTCATATGAACTCTTACAAAAAGAATTGCAGAGGGTCTTTCCACATGAAAAGCATGGAATCAATGAGTACATGGACACCATCAGATCCATATGCTCAACCATTCCCTTCTTCAATTTGGACCTTCCCCTTACCCCGTTTTTGCGGAATCTGTTCGGTCCGGCAAACACGAATTTGGCAGATGCTCTAAAAACCTTAACCAAAGACCAGGAACTCCAGACTATTCTGAATACTCCGGCATTTCTCCATGGGGTGCCCCCTGAAAATGTCAGTCTCGCTACCCATGCCATAGTTGCCCACAGTTATTACTCAGGAGCGTATGCTCTTGACGGAGGCGGCCAGGCGATTGTTGACGCTTTTGTAAGTGAACTCAACAAAGCTGGCGTACACATAAAAACCTCCTGCGCGGCCCAAGAAATTATGGTTCATAATAGCCGCGTTTCTGGAGTGCGATCATCAAATGAAGAAATTCATGCCGCAGACGTTATTTTTACCGGCCATCCTACCCACTTGCTGGACATTATCAATGGTCAGGTGTTCCGGCCGGTATATTGTAACAGGTTACGAGAATTGAAAAATACCGGCTCCATGTTCATCGTTTTTGGTGCTGTTGATGATCCGGATTCTCTCCAGGAGACAACCTGGGTCAACTATTATAGCGTGCAAAAGGGGATGGGCCTTTTAGCTGTTCATCCGGAATCCCCTGAAAACAGCTCCATGATGCTGACCACACCCGGCCGGAGGGATTCTGATGCCATCTCCACCAACTCAGCCCGGGGAGTGATTCTTATGCGCCCAGCAGACTGGTGTGAAACAGCAGACTTCCAGAAAAGTGAAACCGGCAAGCGGCCGGCGGCTTATGAAGACTGGAAAAGCGATCAGACTGAAAAACTTCTAGGGCAGGCACACAAACTCTGGGGTGGAACCATAGGCGAAATAAAGCCATTAGCAGCTGGATCGCCTTTAACCCTAAGGGACGAACTCGGCAATCCACAAGGTGGTGTTTATGGAGTCAAGCACTCTTTGGGCCAATTCATTACCGGCGCCAGGACACGTCTCCCAGGCTTGTGGCTCAGCGGCCAGGGAACACTCATGACCGGAATCATGGGTGCTTCCCTGTCAGGATTTGTAACGGCCGGTGAAATGTTAGGCTTGGAAGAGCTTTGGGACGAGGTGCGGCAATGCCGGTAAACCGGGTGGTAATTACCGGCCGTGGGGCAGTTTCACCTTTTGGTTTAGGCGTTGCATCCCTTTCCGAGGCTGTTTGGAATAACAGTTCGGGCGTAAAAATAATAGAGGAGTGGCGGAGTGTACAAGGCCTACACTCCTTTCTTGCTGCTCCGGTACCTCCATTTAACGCTAAAGAGCGCCTGCCCCGAACAATACGCCGAACCATGGGCCCTATGTCCATTTACGCCACCTTGGCCGCCCAGGAGGCTGTGGCTGATGCAGAGATGTCCGGAGATTTTCTCCAGTCAGGCGCTGTAGGTGTGGTTGTGGGCTCCACCACCGGCAGCCCGCAGACTTATGAGGAATTTTACAGAGGTTTTCTTCCGGAAAATAATATTGAAGAAGTTAAGTCCGGAGTTTTTTTCAAGATCATGGGGCATAGCTGCTCTGCCAACATTTGCCATGCATTAGGGATAAACGGCGAACAATGGGCGCCGGCAAGTGCCTGCACTTCTTCGTCGCAGGCGCTTGGTCTCGGGTATCTCCTTGTCCGTTCGGGTCGGCAGGATGCGCTGCTTTGCGGCGGAGCCGATGAAGTGCATTACACTGTATCCATGGTTTTTGATGTTGTTAAGGCTGCGTCCCGCAGCAATGAGATGCCGGAATCAACGCCTAGGCCCTTTGACGAAAAAAGAGACGGTGTAGTGTGTGGCGGCGGCAGTGGAGTTTTGGTCCTCGAACGCCTTGATTCCGCTCGTGCCAGGGGTGCAAAAATATATGCTGAAGTCATAGGGTTTGGAAATGTTAACGACAGCAAACACATTGCTAATCCTCATAAACAATCGATGTCCAGAGCAATACAGAATGCTCTCAATGAAGCTGGTCTCAAAGCGCAGGATATCGACTATGTCAATGCCCATGCTACCGGAACAATGCTTGGTGATACGGCTGAATCATTGGCCATAGAATCAGTTTTGGGCAGAGGGATACCGGTGAGTTCTTTAAAGGGCCATTTCGGACATACTCTTGGCGCTGCAGGAGCCCTGGAGACCATTGTAGTTTTGGAGATGCTCGACCGACAGAATCTGGTTCCTACCTTGAACCTGGATAAACCTGATCCCAAGTGCGCTGATTTACACTATGTCCAGGCGGTGAGCAAGCATCCATTGCGTACTGTGATTAAGAACAATTTTGCACTGGGCGGCGTAAACACTGCTCTGGTGCTTCGGAGGTGGACAGATGACATATGAGGAAACGATTCGCCAAAAGGTTATCGAAGTCCTCGTGGATGAATTTGAGTTGGATCAAGAGCTTCTCCAGCCCGAGGCAACCCTTTATGATGACCTTGGCCTCGACAGCCTGGACGCGGTGGACATGGTTGTTGCGCTTGAAAAGGCTTTTGGCATGAAAATGAATGATGAAGAAAAGATCCGGGCTGTGAAAACCGTGGATGATCTCATAAGGCTCATTGTGAGTATTGGTGAACAGCATGCTAACTGAACAAGCGGAAATATGAAAAAACTCTTCCTCAATCTCTATATCTGGCCAATGTTTGCCTTGGTAAACATCGTGAGCTTTGTACTGATCCTTCCCATGATCCTGCTCATCAATGGTGTATTTTTACGGCACCCCACCGACGAAATAATCCGAAAAAGTGTCCGCGTCTTCGGATGGGTATTGGTTAGGCTGATTCCCTTTATGGCCACTATTGTGGTTGAGGATCGCTCAGGCGGAATCAAAACGCCTGTAATCTTTGCCACAAATCATTTTTCCTCGGTCGATCCCTACTTGTTCGGATTGCTGCCTTATGAAATGGCTTTTATTACATCCTGGCCGTTTCGGATACCCTTTTACAAATGGGTAATGCACCTCGCACAGTATATTGATGCAACCGAGGGTTGGGACGAAGTTGAGGAAAAAGGCCGCATGCTTCTGGAGAGAGGATGCTCCCTCATTGTCTGGCCGGAAGGCCACAGGTCCCGTGACGGCAAACTGCGAAGGTTTAAAAATGGAGCATTCCAGCTCGCCAGCCATACAAGCCTTCCCATCGTACCGGTCTGCATCATAGGGACGTTTGAACTTTTACCGCCCGGCAAAAGATTACTCACGCCTGCCTCCATTAAAATGATCATTTTGCCGCCAATTATGCCGGAAAGTCACGATGAATGTGCTGAGCAGACAAGAAAACTTAAAATTCTGGTTAAAAATGCTATTGCAGCCGAACTACAAAAATGCGGGTATGGGGTGGATGAATCGGCCTCTCCAACTGCCCAGATTGAACCTGGTTATTCTCCAATTCACTCAACCAGGTGAGTACATCCACATATGAAATTTAAATACTCGCTTGATAAAGCCATCCAATGGCGTAACGCTGATCCTGCTGAGATATATGACCAACAGGTAGCACTCCTGCGAAGTCATCTGCAACAAGCGGGGCGGGCGCCTTTTTATAAAGATATGTTTAAGGCAATCGGCCTGTTGCCGAACGACATTACATCACTGGAAGATATTAAGACACTACCTCTCACCACCCGCAGCGATATCCAGAAAGATCCTGCCGCGTTTCAGGCTGTCTCCCCTTTATCCATTGCCGATATCGCCTTGACTTCGGGAACAACTGGAAACAGCATTCCTGTTCCTTATTCCCGCCGTGATCTAGTGAGACTCGCCTTTAATGAAACCATGGGATATTGGGGAACCGGCACCCGACCGGGTGACTGTTTTCTCCTCTGCGTTACCTTGGATCGTTGCTTTATTGCCGGGCTTGCCTATTACTCCGGTCTCGTGCGGCTGGGCGCATCAGCCATCAGAAGCGGACCAGGCCAGCCGGCCCGTCAGTGGGAACTTATCCGGCAACTCAAACCAAACGGTCTTGTTGGGGTTCCATCTTTTCTGCTTAAGTTGGCAAACTGGGGTATGGAACACGACATTTCACCTGCAGAAGCTGGGATCAAAACCATTGTCACCATCGGCGAACCGGTCCGAAAAGCTGACCATACGCTCACTGCCCTGGGCATGGCTCTTGAAGATATATGGGGGGCACAGATTTTTACCTCCTATGGTGCTACCGAACTCGAAACCGCTTTCTGCGAGTGCCAGGAATCCTGTGGCGGCCATATCCATCCTGAAATGATGATCACCGAAATTATTGATGACAATGGCAATCCTCTGCCACCAGGGCACCACGGCGAGGTAGTGGTTACACCTCTTGGCGTGGAAGGATTTCCTCTTGTACGTTTCCGGACCGGTGATATTTCGAGAATCCATAGCGAGCCATGCGACTGCGGATGGCAGACTTCCAGGCTTGGAGCCATTGAGGGCAGGCTCGCGCAGCGCCTTAAGTTCCGCGGCACCACACTCTACCCGGAGATGATCTTCCATGCACTCCACGAGCTGCCGCAGGTGCAGGCCGCATACATTGAAGCGCGATCATCCTTTGAACTGTCCGATGAGATATCCGTGGTTATTGGAACCGACGAGCCACTCGATGAAAACACAGTTGGTGAATTTGTGCAGGCCCATTTGCGGGTGCTGCCTGAGATAATTATAAAGCCGAAAAACGAGGTGCTTGCCTACATGGAACAGGGAGGCGGGCGGAAACTAAAAAAATTTTTTGATCTACGCAAAGAGAACGCCTTATGAAATGCTTTGGAGAACATTGGGGTCTTGAATTCTCTCCGGAAGAAATCGCAGAAACACGGGCCAGAAACGGCTTGTTGTCCTTGGAATTAGAACTTTCACGGGCATGTAATCTTCGTTGCCTCTATTGCTATGCATCTTCGGGTGCGCCGCAGGACAATGAACTTACCCTTGACGAAATTCTGGATGTGGTGGACCAGGCTGCTGCCCTTGGCGCCAGGAAAATAATAGTTTTGGGCGGCGGTGAACCTCTCCTTTACGGAAATCTGTTCAAGGTTATTGATCATATACTGGCAAAAAACATCAAAGTGGACCTTTTCACCAACGGTATGCTGCTCACCCCTGACAATGCAAAGGCCCTTTTTGACCGGAAAGTATCGGTGGTGGTAAAGATGAACAGCAGAAGGCCCGAGGTCCAAGATCTTCTCGCCGGGCACCGCGGCGCCTTTACCGCCATTGAACAGGGGATTGAAACTCTGATGGCTGCGGGGTACCCCTCCAAGGACAGGGCGCTTGGAATAGAGACCATAATCTGTCGGCAAAACTATGAAGAACTTCCGGACATATGGCGTTGGGCCCGGAACCGGTCCATCATTCCCTACATAGAAATGATGACCTTACAGGGGCGCGCCAAAGAAAACCCTGATCTGGAAGTTTCCATCCCTGAAATCAGGCAACTCTTCGAAACCCTGGCCCATATCGATTATGAAGAGTATGGCAATCAGTGGTATCCCCATCCCCCGCTTGCTGCTTCACAATGCGCCCGGCATGAATATTCCTGCACGGTAACGGCAAACGGCGAAGTCAATCCGTGTCCGGGCGTCAGTGTCGCTGTCGGCAATATCCGTGAACAACCTCTGACGGAAATAATCAAAAAAAGCCCCGTGATCCATGACCTACGGAATATCAGAACTACCATCAAGGGCCGTTGCTCCATGTGTGATCTCGGAAACTACTGTTATGGTTGCCGTGGGCATGCCTATCAGGTAACCGGGGATTACCTGGCCGAAGATCCGATGTGCTGGCTGGAAGTGCATAAAAAGGCAGCATCCGCAGGGGCAGATTGATCATGCATAATCAAAAAACATCCAATGATTCGGGGTCATGAAGAGAGTTGGATGATGTTGTTCTCTCTTCTTTATGGCCCCGAAAATTTTTATTTGAACATGCATAGCGAAGTGCATACCCCGTGGCTTGTTGTAGCGAAGCGGAAATCCCGTTTCAGCGGGGCCGCGGGATGCTTCAATTGCCCAGGACATATTTATCAAGTCGCAAGTCCATGAAAATCCTGCTTGTCAACCCACCTAACTGCGGACGCAGCATCCCTGAAGAACGCTACGGAATAGACTCCATCAAACAGATATTTCGGGGTGAACCCCTGTGCCTGGAAGTTCTGGCAGGAAACCTTGCCGACCATGATGTACGGATTCTTGATCTTAAAGCGGAACCGGACACTCTTCAGGATATACTCCGAACCTTTACGCCAGACATTGCCGGCCTCACCAGTATTACCTGTGAAGCCAACACCGTCTTAGCCCTTGCTGCCGAGATTAAGGAAACCTGCGGTGCTACCGTTGTTGTCGGCGGCATCCATGCCAGCAACGATCCTGAATTTTTCAACAGGAAAAATATTGATTTCGTGGTTGTGGGCTTGGGTAAAGCGAGCTTCAAGGAACTTGTCACTTCCCTTGAGGAAGGGGTGGCCAGCAGCAATCTACCAGGAGTTGCCAAGACAACTCCGGGTGAATCGCTCAGGTTTATCCCCAGAAAATACTCCATGGGTGATCTGGTGGAGGAAAAACCGCCCAGATATGATCTGGTTGCCCAATACCGCGACACGTATATCCTCAAAACCCTCAATATCCGGATGGGCTTTGTGGCAACAGCTTTCGGCTGTCCATATGACTGTTCGTTCTGCTGCATAGGCGCTTTGACAAACGGCCGTTATCTCACCCATAGAACAGATTCAGTACTCCGGGATATTGACCTCCTTGGAGATATTCCCGTAATCCGCCTCCTCGATGCCAACACCTTTGGCGATCCGCACCATGCCGGAGCACTATGCACGGCCATTAAGGAAGCTGGAATACAAAAACAATATCTTGCTGATGTGAGGTCCGACACCGTGGTGCGTCACCCGGACCTTATGAAACAATGGCAAGAGGCCGGACTCAGGGCGGTGATCATCGGTTTTGAAGAGATCACCGATGAAGAACTTCAAAAATTGAACAAAAAAAACAAGGCGGCAGTCAACACCGAAGCCATTAAAATTCTCCATGACATCGGCATAACCATTATAGGGGACTTTATTATCTCACCAGACTATGATGAGCCTCAGTTTGACGAACTCACACGATATATCCAGGACACCGCCATTGACCTGCCCATGCCCACCGTGCTCACTCCCTTGCCCGGCACTGCATTATACAAATCTTTGCAAGAAAGAATTGTCATCCACGATCTAGATTACTATACTCTTACCAATGCGGTGATCGCCACTAAGCTGGACGAACAGGTATTTTACCAGAGATACGCCAATCTGCTTAAAGAGGGGCACTCCAGAGCGAAGCTGTAAATTTCAGGTACCGGATAATGGATGTTTATATAACAGATATTGCATACTTTCTCCCTAACGATCCCGTCGGCAATGAGGAGATGGAACAGATTCTGGGCATGGTCAATCAGGTTCCTTCGCGAACCCGGAAGATCATCCTCAGAAACAACAAGATTGACCAACGTTATTACGCTCTTGATCCCAAGACCGGCAAAATAACCCACACCAATGCCCAGCTAGCGGCCGAGGCCATACGTCGTCTCAAACCATACGATGGCTTTACCCTAGATGACATAAAATGTTTATGCTGCGGAACTTCGGCAGCGGACCAGTTCATGCCCGGTCATGCCTCCATGGTACATGGAGAAATAGGATGCGGACCTTGCGAAATAGTGAGCACAGCCGGCATATGCCTCTCCGGTATTACGGCACTGAAGTATGCCTATATGAATGTGGCACAAGGATTACATAAGAACGGTGTTGCGGCCGGATCGGAAAATTCCTCCACGTTCATGCGCTCCCAGTTCTGCGGTTCAATCAATCCGGAAAAGGCAGAAAAACTGGACCAACAGCCCATGCTGGCCTTTGAGGCTGATTTCTTGCGCTGGATGCTCTCAGACGGAGCCGGCGCCGCTTTTCTCACCGGTAAGGCTCCGGAAGGACGGCTCTCCTTGCGAATTGACTGGATAGAAATCATGTCCCATGCCAATCAATTTGATGCCTGCATGTATGCCGGGGCAATAAAGCAGGACAACGGCATTTTAAAGGGCTGGCGCGAATTTTCTTCGCTGCAGGATGCACTGGACAACAGGGCGTTTCTCGTCAAACAGGATGCCAAACTGCTCAATAAGGAAATCATCACCACTTCGATCGAAAGGACCCTTCCTCACCAGATCAAAAAATATAATCTCAGCTCCGATGAAATTGACTGGTTCCTGCCGCATTACTCTTCCGACTATTTCAAGATGGAGCTTTATGAGCATATGCGCGACATCGGCTTTGAAATACCTTTTGAAAAATGGTCCTCGAATCTTGCCCTCAAGGGAAATACCGGCGCTGCGTCCATATACATTATCCTTGAAGAACTTTTCAAATCAGGCCATGTTCACAAAGGCGACAAGCTCCTCTGTTTCATCCCGGAAAGCGGTCGATTTTCCATAGGTTACATGATGCTCACCGCTGTATAGGAAATGGGATGACCCGCGACCTTCCTTCGGCGAAGGTTTTCATTTTTGCGATCCTACCGGGATGACATTGTCACACTTTCACACAAGCCTCCCCGTCATTCAAATTCAGAATTCCTCACCCAATGGCTTATTATTGAGGAGATAGAGGAACCCTTGAAAAAATTGATACCGGGCATAAGTGCCTAAAGTGCGCTAAAGTTCGAATTGCTTAAAGTTAAAGGTACATCTAATAAAATAAGTACATTAACTTTAAGCACTTCGAACTTAAGGCACTCTTCCGGGCATTATCAACGTTGGTATCATCGTAAAATCCTCGAGTTCAGGAGATCTGAAATTGGATTTTTCCAGCTTCCTGCTTATCTTATTAATAGACTAATAACATAATAATGGAGGACAGAAATGCTTGATATCATCAAAAAAGTAACATTTACAGGGTTAGGGCTCGCCTTTTTAACGAAAGAAAAGCTGGAGGAGCTGGCAAAGGAAATTATTGAAAAGGGAAAGCTCAGTGAGAAAGAAGGCAAAGATTTCTATGAAGAACTGAAAAAAAGATCAGAGACTGCTAAAAAGGATATGGAAGAACAGCTTGAAGATTTGGTTAACAAGGCAATTGAGAAAATGAACCTTGTGACCAAGGATGATGTAGCCAAGCTTGAGGACCAGGTCAAGGAATTGGCACAGGCTGTCAAAGGAAAAGAGGCGAAAAAGTAGATGCTGAGTATCAGAAGGATCGGCGTCATCGGCCGCACCTACCGTCACCTTAACCGCTATCGTCAGATACTCCAAATCCTTTTCCAATACGGTTTCGGGGACCTGTTGGATACCTTGAAGATAGAGGAGTATCTGGGTGCCGGGCTGCAGATTATTGCCAGGAAGCGGAAGGAGCACATTGAAAAGCTGACGCGGGCTGAAAAGGTTCGCAAGGCCTTGGAAGAATTGGGACCCACTTTTGTCAAGATGGGCCAGCTCCTTTCCACCCGACCCGACCTCATTCCTCTTGAATTCGCACAGGAACTCGCCAAACTCCAGGACAGCGTGCCACAGTTTCCCTATGAGGAGGTGCGGGAAATATTTAAATCAGAAACCGGCAGTTATCCAGAAGAGATTTTTGAATACTTTGCCGAAACTCCGCTGGCCGCAGCTTCTATTGGTCAGGTACATAGGGCGCGTCTGCGGGAGGAAGGCGAGGTTGTGGTAAAAATCCAACGCCCGCACATCAGAAACATCATAGAAGTAGACCTGGAAATCATGCTCCATCTGGCCGCCCTGTCGGAAAAACATTTGGAAGAGTTTGAAATCCACCGTCCCACCAAAATTATTGAAGAATTTGCCCGCAGCCTTGAAAAGGAGATAAACTACATTACCGAGGCAGCCCATATTGAGCAATTTGCCAGAAGATTTATTGATGATGACACGATATATATCCCCAGGGTTTTTCCTGACCTGACCACAAAACGTATTCTTACCATGGAATATGTGGAGGGCATCAAGGCTTCCAACCTGGACCAACTTCATGAAGCCGGATACAATCTTCAGGAACTCGCCCGGCGCGGAGCCACCTTGATCATGAAACAGATTTTTATTCATGGTTTCTTTCATGCCGATCCCCACCCCGGCAACATTTTCATCCTTCCGAATAATGTAATCTGTTATCTTGACTTCGGCATGATGGGCCGTATCAACCGCCAGGAAAGGGAGGACTTTTCAGACCTCATCACCCAGGTCGTGGGCAGGGATGACAAGATTGCTGCCGATACAATACTCCGCCTCACCATGTATGAACAGGAGCCGGATACAACAGAGCTGGAAAGAGATCTGACCGATTTTATCGACCAGCATTTTTATCTGCCCCTGAAACAGTTGGAAATCGGCAAGGTTCTCTACCAACTTCTCGAGATCCTCACCCGACACAACCTGCGCATGAAACCCAACCTTTTTCTAATGCTGAAAGCACTCTCCACTGCTGACGGCCTGGGGAGAAGACTGGATCCGGATTTTGAAATAGCAGAGCATATTGAACCCTTTGTCCGGCAAATCCAACTCAACCGCCTTAATCCCAAGAGAATTGCCCATGACATTATTAACTCCGGAGCTGAATTTATTTACCTGCTCAAGGAGGTTCCCCGTGAGCTGCGCGCCATTCTCAAACAGGCACGCCAAGGCCGCATAACCATCGAATTTCAGCACCGTGGCCTGGACCCCATGCTTTACACCCACGACCGGACCACCAACCGCATTGTTTTTGCCATTGTTCTGGCCGCCTTGATAATCGGCTCCTCCCTCATCGTGCTTTCCGGCCTCCCGCCCAAATGGCACGAGATACCGGTTATCGGCTTGCTCGGCTTCATAGTAGCCGGCTTGATGGGATTCTGGCTCTTGATAGTAATCCTCAGAGGCGGCAGGATGTAGCATCATCGGTTCGGATTCGCCCGATTACTTTGGGGGGATGTGGACTTATTGGCATCGGTCTAATTATAAGGTTTACATATGGCTCCTGACAAAATCCGCCAGGGTTTTCAGCGACGCCAGAACCTGGCGGCTTGTTTCTTCGGAATCGATCCGGACATCATACCGCTTCTGGACCGTAAAAACGATTTCGACAGCATCAAGGGAATCAATGCCCAAGGGAGATTCCGGGCCGATCAACGTCTGATCCGGGGAAAAATCAGCGGGAACCGGGTCGGTTATCTTACAAACCTCAATAACCATATTGAGAAGTTCTTTTTCTAAAGAATCCATTAAGCACTCCATAAAAAAGATAGTGGAACAGGATTAAAAAAGGCCCTTATGACCCGGTTCGAATCCTCCTGAACAGGTAAATCCAAGCAATGAGCATGGTTGCTGCAAAGAAAACAAGCAACGCCGAGGATTCAGGCAGGACATCCGATACAGTCCCACCCCGGACAAAGACGTCGTGGAAGGCGTCAAGGCCCCAGCCTAGCGGTGATACAATGCTGATCTTCTGCATCAACTGTGGCATGGCGTAAACCGGCACCATAATACCACCAAGAGCCGCAGCAATCACCACAGAAATGGCGCCGAACATGGCCGCCTGTTCATAGGTGCGGGAAATGGAGCCGAGCATGATGCCATACCCTGTAGCCGCCAGTATGGAGCTAAGAACGATGACGGATATGGCAACAGGATCTGATCCCATGTCCAACGAAGGCGTGCCCAGAAAAGGAAGCAGATATTTGCCGATTAAAACTATTATGGTGAACTGGACAAGGCATACTCCTACATAGGCCGCCACTTTTCCGAAAAGCAGGCACATACCTGATACCGGCATGGTCAGCAACCTGGCAAGTGTGCCGGTCTCTCTTTCCCTGATCAGAGCGCCGGCCATCGGCACTACCACGAAAAACATGCCGAACAAAGCCCAGGCCGGGACATTTTGTTGTACAGATGTTGGAATTTTCGCATACGTACTACGGAAAGCAAACTCCTCTTTGACACCGAGCAGGGGTTGCTTGCTCCACTCAATGTTTATTGGCGGGAAATCCATGGCAACTCCGCCCGGGTAGGAAAAACCCATACTTTCCTCGATGTTTTTTTCAAGGTGCGCCGGAAGCAACTCTGCGAAGAATGCCATTTTTTCATCAATCTCAACACGTAAGATTACCCTGTTGAGGGTGCTCAACACTGCCGATCTGAAACCGCCGCGCACAGCAGGATCAAAATATACCATCACTTCCGGGAGTTTGGCGTCGTCCTCCCTTGAAGGGGCTTTGTCATCAAGTGATCTTGCCACCACCTGTTTTGCTCTTTTTTTAAGGGCGTCGCCTATGCCTTTGGGAATTACTATCCCGAAGCGGAAATTACCCTGTCTGATTAATTCAAAGGCTGCTGGCTGATTAATTTTGTTGCCGTTGACCTCTCTGACCAACTCTACTGTTCCCAATTCCTGGAGCTGCTCGGCAATGGCCTTCCCCAAACGGCTTCCATCCATATCCACGAATAACACCCGGGTGTTTGCCTCCCCCATCACCTTTAAAACGTTTTCCTGTACAAGGGTAATAACAAGGACCAGGACTGCGGGCATGACAAAAAGGATCACCATACCGGCCCGGTCCCGCCAGAGAAGGGTAATTTCCTTGATAATTGTTGCGCGCAATCTTGACATAGGGAAGAGAAAGTGCCTAAAGTGAGCTAAAGTTCGAAGTGCCTAAAGTTAAAGGATTTATCTAACCAGAAAAGTACCATAACTTTAGGCACTTTAGGCACTTCGAACTTTAGGCACTTTATGAATATCATTACAAAATCCGAGAATGTATTATATCCCGTGCATGTTGAGTGCCAAACACAGGGATTCAGTATCTAATCCCTGAGATCCCTGCCGGTAAGAGAGAAGAAAAAGTCCTGCAGATTGTTGCATCCTGGTGCATCCTCGACAAGCTCTCGGGGTCTGCCCTCGGCAATGTTTTTCCCGTCATCCAAGATAATAATCCTGGTGCAGAGCTTTTCCGCCTCCTCCATATAATGCGTAGTGTAAACTATTGTTGTGCCGGTATCTTTCAGGAGAAGAAGTTTCTCCAAAATCATGTTCCTGGATTGGGCGTCAATACCCACCGTTGGTTCATCTAAAAAAAGAATTATCGGTTTGTTGAGGATGCCCACCGCAAGATTTATCCTGCGCTTCATGCCGCCGGAGCAGGAAAATACCCGTTTATCCCCCTTATTCTCAAGTCCCACTTGTTCGAGGCAATTCTCGATTCTCTCTGCAAGCTTCTTACCTTGCAAGCCAAACAGGCGCCCGAAATACCGCAGATTCTCCCGGGCCGTCATTTCCGGATAAAGGGCAATGTCCTGGGGCACGAGGCTGATCATCCGCCTCACCTTCTTGGGGTGTTTAATTCCATCTGTATTGCAGATTGACACACTGCCGGATGTGGGTAACAGCAACGTGCTCATTATGGATATGGTCGTGGTTTTTCCGGCGCCGTTAGGCCCGAGCAGACCGAAAATCTCGCCGGGCCGGATTGTGATATCAAGACCGTCAACCGCAGGCCGGTCAGCACCTGTATATACTTTCACCAACTGGTGCGCGGCCAGGATGGGGGCTTCGGCATCTGAGCATTCATTATCAACACTAAGGGGCATGGTGTATTGTTATACCCTGAAACCAATAAAAAACAAGTCAGATTGAATTGGCCAAATCCTGATACAACAGTTCTTCCTGGTCCGCGCATTCAATTAAAATCCGGGCCATGACAGCATATGAATCATTCTCACCTGCCCTTCCCTTGCAATTTCGTGCCGCTACAACTGCAAACTCTCGCCAGTGGTCGCCGATCTGCGTCATTCTTTCCGAGTAGGCCTGGAAACGATTATCCTCCAAGGTTGATGCCGCTTCCTGGAGAAAGGCGGCAAAAATGAAACGGAAGCCAGCACCGCCTGTGCCGATTTCCTCCTGCATTCTGACCACCTGACCGAGATACAACAGGGCCTGGTCTTTTCCGAACTTCCTCGGCCACTTCTCAAGCTGTCCTGCCAGATACCGGATACCTCTCACGCCAAGGAGAGGAACAGGATTTTTCAACATGGCGTTGGTAAGAACCTTTATCCCTTTTTTGATAGGCTGCATAAGATCAACATGCTGGGGGACTTCTCGAAAAACATACATTTTCCCTTTGGGGGCCAGGGTTCCTTTTGCAAAACGGGCAAGTTTCAGGTGATGAGCGGAGCAGAGCACCGGTTCAGGGAAAACAGGGTCACTTATCAGATACTCGTCATCTCTCTTCGCTATGACGATGGAATTGTGCATATTGAAATGAAACCTGAAGGCAGGAGGAAAGTAAGGAAGCCAGTAGGCCCCGGTCTGAATTCCGACCGGGATACCCTGATCAAGTTTACTGTCCAGCGCGACCATGGCTTTTTCCGGATCACGGAATCTCTGTGTTTCAACTTTAATAGCCAGCTCTCTGGTGGTGCGTTTGAATATGGCCCCTGTAGCGCTCCGAAAAGTAGTGAGAGGCAGATTGTTCAACTTTATGAAGGGCAGATACCCAAAAAACAATCCCGCCCCGATACCGAACACCATGGCTTCGGATACAGGAACACCATAATGGTTCAACAGATTTGATGTGGTGCCGGTTTCGCAATGAGCGGACTGCCGGTGCGTAAAGGGTATCTCCATCTATATTGTCACTCTATGGAACGTTGTTGCCTATTTGACGTTGATCGGTAAGCTGCTCAACGGTTATGCCGAACACCTTTGCATACTTTTCAAGCACCGCAGGTGCTAGTTTTCTGAACACTCTAGGCTTAAGGTGCCGCCGAACACGCCAACGGAAGAATCCCACATACTGAGCGAGCAGGCCGACATCCATCAAATTCTTAGTCATATAATATGCTATGGGGCTCTGGCGTCCCTCTAAAACCTGGGTGGCGACATCCCGCTGCTGCTCCTCGATAAGCTGCCAGGCCTGATGATTGGTGACATTCTTGGGCTCCCAACCGGCACTCGGCACCAGAACATAGCGCCCGGTATCATCCACTGCATAACAGACCTCCTTCAATCCCTCCGCAATTCCGATATCCTGTGGCACATCCTGTTTCCGCATAGAAGCCTCTCTTAAAAAAATCCTTATCCTTTCTATGGTGACGGCTTAATTTTCTCCAAGCCGCTTGTTGCTCCTGGCAAACTTAAGAAAGGAACCGAGGTCGGTTACAAAACGTTTCCAGCTGTCCGGTGATCGCCAGAGCATGGCAACATAACCCAACATAACCCTCGGCCTCATATAATGGGTCTTATAGAACGCAATGAACAGCTCTTCCAACCGTTCTTTTGTCATACCGTGGGGAACAAAGAGAAACTGCATACAATCCATTTTCTCCCAGTCCTCTTCAAATGTCCCAAGCGTATTGATATTTTCATAAATCGGCGATCCGGGAAAAGGAGTAAACTTGGCCAGATTAAAATCATCAATGGGCAGGGAAAAAACATAATCCATACTCTTTCTGACACTGTTCTCTGATTCACCCGGTAACCCCATCATTAAGAGTCCTTTGGTGCGGATTGACGCCTTTTTGATCAAACGGATTTTTTCAGCCAACATGGTCAGGTTCGCATTCTGACGATGCTGGGCCAGGAGATTCTCATCGCCGCTTTCAATTCCCAGGCTGATCATCCAGCAACCGGCGTCCTTCATCCTCCTCAACAAATCAAAATCAATATGCTCGGCCCTTACTGCGCAATTGAAGGTCATGCCCAAGGGGCGGTCAATCATCATGTCGGTGAATTTCTCAACCCTTTTGCGATTAAAGGTAAACTGGTCATCATAAAAATTGATATGGCGAATACCGAAACGATCCTTAAGGTAGCTGAGATGCTCATAGAGATACTCCGCAGAGTTATAGCGAAAGCTGCGGCGAAATACGGACCGGTCACAATAGCTGCAGGCATATGGGCAGCCACGGCTGGAAATACAACTGGAATTTGGTGTCCGTGGATAATTAAAAATCGGCAGCTTATAGGTGTCGGGATACCCTGTCAACTTTTCATAGGCAGGAAACGGCAGGATATCAAGCTCTATGGATTTTTTCCGGTAACCGGTAAAGCGAACCTCACCTTGGGTGTCTTGATAAATTAAACCCGCAACCGCATCAGGTGATTCATCTTCTGCTTGCATAAGCTCTGTCAAGGTTTGCTCACCTTCTCCCACTACGACATAGTCGACAACCGGATAGTCTTCAAGCACCTTGTTTTTTAAGGCGGAAACATGCACCCCGCCAAAAACCGCCTTTATGCCGGGCAGGACGCTCTTTGCCAATGCAGTAATGCGAATTCCATCAAGAAAACTCGAGGTGGTGCAGCTGAAGCCTATATAGCCCGGCTTTCTCTCCTGCAAATATTCACGGATAACACGATCGGAATCAGGCCGGGCATAACAGTCAATAATCGTCGAGTGCATCCCTTGCCGGTCCAGATAAGCAGAAATGCTTGCCATACCCAGGGGCGGCATGATGTTGGCCATACGGGAAATGTCCTTATCTGCCGCACCTTCCCAATAACCAAGGGGATGGACCAGCAGTATGTTCTTATGGTTCAGGGAACTCATGTCTTTGGGAATTTACCAGTAAATCGACTCTTCGCTAAAAAAGAAAGGCTTAAAAAACTTGGGAATTTGACAATATACCGCAAAATCAAAAAAAATGTTACTGCCTTGACGTGGTGTTTCCTAAAAAAATTCTCAGAATATTACACCTGCGGCAATAAGCAATACCTCCCTTTTCATTCTTCCCTCCCTGTATCTATCAAATTTATTATCTTCTGCCAGGACAGCAGAAACGCCAGGATGCATTAGTGTGTTAAAGAATACTTGCGGATTCCATAAGAGTCAACTGGTATTTCTGCCTCGCCTTTAACCAGAAGCTTCCGACCTGCTGAGAACAACGGCAGCATTAATACCACCGAAACCGGAATTACAGCTCAAGACTGTTGGATCTGACAAAGGAAGGATTTCATTACCTGAAATGTTGAAAGCCTCTGGATCAGGGTTTTCCAGGCCAACAGTTGGAGGAATTGTACCCGTCGCCAGGCTCTTTATGGCAAGAGCAGCCTCTATGACTCCCGCTGCCCCCAAACAATGGCCAATTGCTCCTTTTACGGAATGAAACACCGGTTGATTCTGCCAGAGGGTTCTAAAGGCAAACAGTTCCATGGCATCATTGAAACGGGTGCCGGTTCCATGTGCGTTGATACCGCCTACCTTGATTTTGCCATTGGAAGTTGCCGCCATAATAGCGGCCCGCAAGCCCGATGCCTCTCTGCTGGGGGCTGTGATATGACTTGCATCGCAGGCAGCTCCCCAGCCACTCACCTCAGCGAGCAGTGGCCATCCCTGTTTCCTGGCCTCCTGCTCTGTGCTCAGCAGCAGTAAGCCTGCACCTTCACCAAGGGAAAGACCTTTCCTGTCTTTGTCAAATGGACGGCAGGGTGATGGTGAGACAGCCTGCAGTTTTGAAAATCCTGACAACACAAATCTGCTCAAGACATCTACGCCCAGGACAAGGGCTGTATGAACTTCGCCGGACACCAGACGCTGCGCTGCGGTAATCAGGGCCAAGGTGCCTGAAGCGCAGGCACCGCTCACAGTGCTGACCGGGCCGCGCAGCCCGGTTTTTTCAGCGATACTGTTGCCGAGGTCCCATGGTTGCATGGGCCACGGTCCTGCCGGTTTACTCAATAATTCATCGACCGCGCCCTTGGTCGTCGCCACCACAAGGGCTGTTTTCTGAGGTATTGGAGGAATATCATCTAAAAGCATGCAAAGCAGAGATTCAATCCGGTCCTTGCTTCCCCAGTCGTCAGCAAGACCTGTGATCATCCCAACGGGATATTCTCCGGGTGGACCGCTCAGATTGGATGGGGCAAGCGCTGATCGGCCGGCGAAAATACCATCCCAGGTAGCATCCAAATTGCCCAGAGCAGTATTCGCCCTTGCCGCCACGATAACAATCCGTTCCATCAGATGGATCCTTCCTGCCAGCGTGTCCTGAATTCGCGCACCATATCCGGTGGCATAAGAAGCACGTCTCCTGAAACTTCGGTCAGAAGTTGAACCGTGTACCCTTTAGCTATTAACTGCTCCTCTTTGGTAATCACGTATTCAAAGTTAAGCCGCAAGGAACTACACCAGTGGAGGTTTACTTTGATCTGAAAAGTATCATCAAAATAAAGCGGCGCGCGATAATCTATATGCATTTGCACAATGGGCGCCGCAATGGCGGCCTCTTTAAAATTCTTGTAACTCAGGCCATAACGATCACCAAAGGCCACTCGCCCATCTTCCATGTAGCTCGCATAACGGCCATGCCAGACAATGCCGAGCATATCTATTTCTTCAAAACGGACCCTTCGCTTGGTTATAACCGATAAAGGCGGCGGTCCATCCGGATCCAAATCAAAATATTGCTGTTGAAATCCCATAACATTTACCGGGTTGTATAGATAACGGTTCCTGTAGCAACGTTCTTGCCTTTCCGACGGATGGAAAAATCAACCACCACCTGATCGGTCTCTTCGGTTACTTTTGCCAACAGAGATATTTTCTCATCCGGCCGGATGACACCGCTGAACTTAACCCGGTGGAGAACAGATGGAACAAACTGCTTGCCTAAGGCCTTTTCTGTAAGCTTACGAATAAAAAGTAACTGTACAATAGCGGGCAGCACTGACTCCTCTGGGAAATGACCGGAAAATGCTGGAAAGTCTTGAGGAAAAATTATCGCTGCCTCTA
The DNA here is from genome assembly GCA_945787445.1 of uncultured Desulfobulbaceae bacterium. Lineage (GTDB taxonomy): Bacteria > Desulfobacterota > Desulfobulbia > Desulfobulbales > CALZHT01 > CALZHT01. The sequence goes on along the minus strand of CALZHT010000008.1, from coordinate 8,317 downwards.
CTTTTTTCGGAACCCTTTGGTGGATGGAAAAATCAAACAGAACCCTATCAAACCAATCATCAAACAGGCAAAGCTCAGCTCGTTTTTTTTTCATGTGTCTTTACAGCAGTTCAAGTTTAAGTTTAGGCCCGGGCCAAGAGGAGTATCTGATGGACCGAACCATTGGATCAGCATTACTTGAATCAGTAAAAAAATCAACTTTCCATAGCACCACAGGTCCGTATCCCGCACGTTTTATTCCATGTTCCGAAGTGAGCGCATATCTACACAACGAATACAACCACGCCCTGGAACATGGCTGACCATCAGGTTCTACATGAAATATTCTTTGCAATGAACGGCAGAGATAGTCAGGTAAATTGTGCTCTCGAATAGCATGCATGGCGTAAATGATCCTGGGGGCACGATCCCTGGAGACAACAGCCTCCATCAACTTTATGCCGGTGCTGTCCAGGAGTACCACCCCTATATCCTCCCCTGCCTTCCGCAAGGCAAGCAGTCCGGAAAATCGTTCTTTGCGCCAATGTTCAATCCGGACCTGCCACAGACTTTCAGAAGTGGAGAGGGCTGCAGGAATTCTTGGGAACGGCCGCATATCCTGGGCCGAACACCCAAAAAGTTGGGCCGAAACAACCAGATAAAGCACTATCCGTATCATTCCCCGGCCCTTTCCGGATTCCCCAACAATACGGGAGTGACCAATAATGCTGTGGGCCATGCCGCTCCTATTCCGGCAAGTACCGTAACTCCCAAAGACTGCAGAACTGGATGAACGGCAAAAGCCAGGACGCCAAATCCAACCAGGGTACTGGCGGCACAGGTGCTCACCGCAAGAACCGTGGTTTTTGATATTCCTTCCTGCATGGCACACACCATGAATATCCCATAATCAACGCTTAGACCAATCACCATGATTCCCATCAGCACATGCATGAGATTTAAGTCCCGGGTGGTCAGCAGATCAAAAACAGCCATTGCCGAAAGGGCCGAGAGCACCGGGGCCAAAACCGCGAGCACCACCCGGCCGCTCCTGAAAAAACAGATAATCATGCAAAAAACCAGCAATGCCGCGGCACCGGATAACCTGATAATATCTTTGCGCAGCAGGTTCTCAACCCGCTCTCGCCATGAAGCATTGGACAGTACTTTCACGCCGGGGATCTTCTCTTCGATGGCGGATAAAATCTCTTCTGAAACCTGGCTTTCAGGGACAACAGTTGCCACCAGATAAAGATCTTCATCTTTTGTAGGTTCCCCCGTAACATCATGTTCAGGCACGCGGAGTAGTGTAGCAAAAATAGGAGCAAGAGGGGAGTTTACAAAATTCTCCGGTGATATCGGTTCAGGCTCGAATGCCAGCCAGTCAAAGAAAGGTTTGAAGGCAATGCTACTGAAGCCCAGCTCGATTGCCCCGTTTTGAAAATCATGCATAAATGACGTATGACGCATTTTCCAAAAAGCCTTCCAGTTTGCAATATTCCGGAGCTGAGTGACAGGGCTTGGAAGGAGAAAGGCTATGGTTTGGTATCCGGAAATCCTCGCCTGTAATGCTTCGTTGATATAATCATTTTTTTCCAAGGCCTCGGATAAACTCTTACCTGTTGAAAAAATAAAAGACTGCTCCCCTTTCCGGCCCCAGCTTTCATAAAATTTTTTCTCCTGGGATGCAATGCGCGGGTCAGAAACATCGAAAGTTTTCAGGTCGCCGTTGTATCGAAGCTGCGGCCAGGCAAACAGACCGCTAACAACCAACAGGAGCCACAAGGGTATCGCTACAAAATTCCTCAATGGCGATGAAAAGCTGAGCCGAGATAAGAGGATATGTGCTGAATTGTTGGATCTGTTTTTGTTTTTTACCAAAGTAGGGATGAGAAACCAGGCAAAAGCTGATGCAAGGGAAATGCCGGCAATGGCAAGAAGGGCCATCTGCCGGTGGGAAGGTACTTGGGAAAAAAGCAAGACCATAAAAACACTAAGAGTAGAGGCAGTGGCCAGTAAGATCGGTCGTTGTAGTTTTCTGAGCAGATTATCACGGGAATCCTCTCCCCTTGAAAGTCCCATGAAAAGATGGATGGCAAAATCAACAGAAATACCCAGCAGGACAATACCAAAGCCCAGGGCAATAGCACTCACTGTATCATGAAAAAGCATGACTACCCCTAACGCCGCAGGGGCCGCCAAAAATGGCACCATCACCACCAGCAGGGCACGCAGGTCCCGGAAGGCCACAAGGAAAAGAATCACCAACCCAGCCAGGGCCAGGGGCAACAATCTTTGCAGGTCACTCCTGACAGTTCGGGCATTGGCAAGGGTATGGGGAAGACTACCGATAATTCGCGCCTCAATACCAGGAGTAAGATTCTCATCGAGTATCCGGTCTATTTCCTGCTGCACCTTCTCAGCCGTTTGGGAGTCAGTCAATGAAACAGTACTTTCCGCCCACAACAGGCAACTATTGCCGTTTTTGCTCAAAAAATAGCCGTCGCGCACCTCAACGGCAATTTCGCCGCGGAGATTCTCAAGTCGCTTCATCACCAGGTTAAAAAAACCTAATGGATCCCGCCTGATCTGTTCTTTGAGCGCGATCCCAGGAACACTGTTTAGCAAAACGAAGTTATCTATAAGCGCTTTGTTTAATCCATCGCCAGCAAGAAGCCCTTCAATTTCGCGTAGATCTGCGGGCCCCAGAAAAGCGGGCAAATGATGCCAAAGCTGGTCGTATAAAAAACGATTCGTCTCCTCAGGCAGACGGTAGAATACTTGCTTAAAAAATGGACTTGCGGAAAAGGCCTTGCCCACTGATTCTGCACTGGAAAGCAATTCCTTGTCTGGGAGTTTTTGCTTCTGTTTCTCTCCCATGGCAGCCTTATCAATGCTTATAAAAATCCTGTTGACAAGGCCAAGGCGTGCAAGCAATGTAAAATCTTGCTCCACTGCTCCCGAAGGCAGAAGATCCAAAGCATCCTCACGTAAATCAACGTCCCTGGCTAAAAAAGCGCCAACCATTGTGACAATGAGCACGAGACTCCACCGAATGAGAACGGCTTTAGTATTCACTGGCTACTGCACTGGGTAAACAGAGCTCTGTTCACAGAGGGATTAAGAATATAGTCGCTGAATTGCAGCAGGGTTTTATCACCTGAAGATTCGTGGATTTCCACATTGACGGGCTGAAGAGTGGTGGAATCAAAAAGGATAATAATGGTGGAAACAACGGATGCCATGGCCTTCTCCAATGGATGCAGGACAATGCCGGTTTTATCTGATAGCAGGGATATATCGTAGGCTTCCCGCATACGGGAATATTCTCCGTTCATCCAGGCCCATAATTGTCTGAACACAATCCGCATCACCGGATTGCCGGTAATATCAAATTTCTGAGGCTTGCTGTTGCCGGAGCAACGCAATCCTTGCGAGCCGTCAAGGACCAATACCGAGCCCAACGGCTTGTTGAATTCCCAACGTAAACGATCCGGCCTTACAATGGTGAGGTTTCCATAAAACAAGACGGGTTTGGAAAATATGGACAGATGCCGCTCCTGTTTAAAAGCACAAGAAAAAGAGGTAACCGTCACGGCCTTTTCTTCCACCTTTTTTAAAAATGCCGCAAGTTCATCTGCCCTGCAGCTGTCAGCAAAAGGGAAGAAAATGAAAATTATGAAGAAAAATAAGGCCATAAGCTGACGGCCGGCTTGCACACTACACCACATTCTTTACTATAGATCAAAGTTGATAAACTATGAAAAATCCTGCTCAGTAATTACTAAAAAGTTAAAAATGCAATATCGATGAAATCGAAAAATTTCGATTTCATCGATGTATTTCTTTGTAAATTTTTGAAATTACATGGCACATTAACCGATTTCCCGACTTTTAGCGGGATTATCAATATTCCATCCTTGCTATTTTCAATCACTTTCCTCCCATACTTTTATCTTGCCGCTTACTATCTCGTTGCCGGTTTCCCCATACACAAAACCATCAATGATAGCCACCGCACCAAATTCAAAGATTTTTTTTGCTGTGATCCTGAGTTTCTCTCCAGGTACTGCCTGGCCCTTCCAGACAAACTTGTCAATCCCAACCAGGAAGCCCTTTGCAGGGGGATTACCTTCAACAAGGGCATCATATCCATTTATAGCGGCTGTGGTCTGCGCAATAAGTTCGATAAAATACTCAGGGATGATTTCAGAGTCCGGCCCCATGAAAAGTCCTTCCGAAGGGGCGGTTGCCGTGGCAATCCCGGCCGTATCTTCCTTGCTCCGCTCGACAAACTGTTCTATAAGCAACATGGGAGGGCGGTGGGGCACAAATTTATCAGCTGATTCCGGCAGAATTCCTTTATCCATTTTATCTAGACGGTGATGAATATTTCGGGCTCGTACTCTTTACATATAAAGACCACCGTTAACGCCAATTACCTGGCCAGTGATATAGGTTGCCTCATCGCTGAGGAGAAAATTAACAATGCCGGCGACTTCTTCACTCCTGCCGATTCGGCCCAGGGGGATGGCAGGAAGAAGTTTCTCTATGGGGAGCCCTGCAATCATTTCGGTTTCAATAAGACCAGGGGAAACGACATTAACGAGAATATTGCGCTTGGCCGTCTCTCTGGCAAGCGCCTTACAGGCGCCGATAAGCCCTGCTTTGGCAGCGGAATAATTCATCTGGCCCGCCTGCCCCGTTTCCCCTGAAACGGAAGCAACGGCAATTATCCTCCCTTCTCTTTTGGGGAGCATGACCTTGACCATCAAGCGGGTCAACAGAAAAAATGCGGTGAGATGCACATTGATAACGGTATCCCAGTCAGACCTGCTCATCATGGCCGCCAATGTATCTCTCGTCACGCCTGCATTGTGAACCAATGCATAGGGGACATTATGCTCGATGATTGTGGACAGGGTTTTTTCCACTTGCGCTTCATCACCAACATCAAAAGGAAGCAGTGTACAGTTTCGACCACAAGACTCTATTTCTTTTTGAACAAGAGCTGCGGCTTCATGACTGGAATGATAATTCAGCAGGATGTCATACCCGGCCCTCGCCAATCTACCCGCAATTGCTGCGCCGATTCCCCTACTCGCTCCTGTGATTAAGACTGTCCGTGCCTTTTCCATGATCCTCTATGCGCAATATTTTTTTGACACGAAGGGTTACCGGCTAGTGCCGGCAAAAAAAGAGGCTGCCATATTTCATAGAAACATGGCAGCATCAAATTGTTTTTACCCTTGAGGGCCAAAGGTCCTTCACCTGGGCTGCATTAAACTCTTCCATATAACAAGAGCAATCAGCGGCCGGCAAGACTCTTCTTGGCGTATCCGCGCAATTTCTTGCTCTTTGATTTTTTTGCAACTTCTCTGAGAGTCGAAACATATTTGGGCTGGCCTGAATTCCCAAGCACCTTGCATAAATATGACATGGCATCCACATGGTTCCTGTCTCGCGGCCTCACTTTATAACCGGCAAGAAGAACCTCGTTGGCAGCGTCAAGCATCTGCGGATCACTGATATACTTTCGCAAAATGATCTTGGCTGCTTCCCTTACTTGAATGGGGCTGGGTGATTTGAGTTTTTTCATGACAGACTGCGGATCCCAACCAGGCCGCATGCCACGTGCACCTGCTGTTGGCTGCGAAGCCGCCGGGGGAGCGGAATAGTATCCAGTCGCTGTGGCGCTTTGAGATGCTATAATAGGCTCCTTGGATAATGGCTCCGTCTTTTCAATAATACTTTTCACCAATTGTCCATAGGTGATGGCCTCCTTGGACTTCTCTTTTATAATTTCTCCTTCGGAGATTTTTCCCATGGTATTGGTGATCTTCACCTCTCCGGTATGAATCTTTTCTACATCAAGCACTTCGCCTGTTTTGGGATGCTTGATCACTTTTCCCTCTTTATAGACAAGAAATTTCATCCCCGTCTTGACGCCGGCCCGTTGCCCTAGATCAACGGTTACGGTTTTACCCTTTCTGTTGACAATGTATCCTTCCAGAGGGAAGTTTTTTATGATCTTTTCAGACATCTTGACCACCAGGTCCTGAAGTCTGATGGCCGTGGTGCTTTTTACGTTTTCAGCCGCAATAATGGAGGCGCTTTCAACATCAATGATTCGTGCATTTATTTCGAGGACGTTCTGTAGCTTAAGAACCGTTCCGGAAATGATAACTTTGACACCGAGAAGCTTGCCAAGTTGGGTGGCAGTAGATTCATCCACAACTCCGGTCATGACGAGTTTCTGCTCGCCAAGGATTTTATTCATAAGGCCGCGTTCAATAACATCAAAACGGCCGTCCTTAACAAGGGCGGTAATAAACCACTCCGCAACAATGGTTCCCATGTCCTTGGTTTCGTAGCCTTCGCCCTGAAGCACAAAATCAAGGACAGCTATTTTCGTCTTTCGGTAATCCGACCACGCATTAAGGGGAAGACAAAAGGAAAAAACGAGGATCAACACCAGGGCGGTTAACCTTTTCACTCTAAAACTCTCCTTATTTGAGCTGATTAGACAATGACAGGGCTGCAATGCTGATCCCTTTTCACTCCACAACGATACCTATTCTGTTGCCCACCATATCATTGATTGATAGTTTCTTGTCGCTGACCGACCTTCCATCCACAGCGTCACCAAAAGCATCGGCGTTTCCTTTAAAAACCACGGAAAGCTTAAGTTCGCCGCCGGTGAAGCTTCGTTTGTTTACCGAGACGACCTGCAGTTCATTAAAGGTTTTCATAATATCTTTCTGCATCTTGAAATTTTTGACATTTTTCACTGTGACGTCATAGGTGATGCCGTTATTTATCATGTCTTGAAAAGAAGAAACAATGGTTTCGAAGAGCTTTCTGTTCATGAGGTTTCTGGCGGCCTTGTCGGTCGCTTTGGCCTGCGCGATTTCTTCGGAGATATGGGCATAGGCGCCCTGGGATGCTTTCGAAGCAACGATCCTGGCGGTTGATGCATTCACCACCTTTGCGGTGATATTGGCCTGCCCCGATTTCATGCCGGTGTCCTGCAGCAGGGTGGAACTCATGGAGCCCTTATTCACCTGGCCAACCAAAACATATTCCGCGCCGTTTTCTGCACCCAGTTTTGCCGCCGCCACCGGATCTCCCTGGGTGGCCCGCATGATAAGAGCGTCTTCTTTTTGCATCAGGGCTGCCACAGCAGCCGGATCAACAAGTTCAAACTCTTTTTCCCTAAGGTAATCAAGAATTGCCGTTTCAGCCGAATTGCCCTTCTCTTCGTGGATCAAAACCATCATGCGGGGCTTGTCCATAGATTCCAGGAGAATTTTCAGGGCAATCAGGTCTTCCATAATGCTTGCAGTGGAAACTACAGCGCGGATTTTTGCATAGTAAAGGCCATCTGGTTGTTTTTGCTCTTTTAAAAGATCATAACTTTTTACCGCTCCAATGGTCTTGGTGAGGATGACGTCCTTTTGCAGGATAAAGTTTTTCACTTCGGTTTCAGAGATAAGAATAGTGCCGATTCCCTTTTCAACCGCTTCTCTCTTCGCTTTCAAGATTGCGTCATTTCCAGAAGAACCGTAACCTTCCGCCTCAACGGTAATATCCCCCTGGGGCTGCTGGGCGGATACAAAGACCGCACAGAATAGAAAAATCGATACTAGTATGCTGATTCTCGTTTTCACATTCTCCTCCCTGCAAAAATATGATAAGGCCATGACAGCTAATCAAAATGATAAGAATTCAGACTTTTGTCAAGGAAGTATCCCTGAACGCCCTTTATTTGAGCCCATTATCCTATTAACGCATTTATTATGCCAATAAGTCCAGTTTTTCATGCTCGAATTTTAATTCCTGACTTTTTCCTGCCTTTTTAATAGCCGCCAATAATCTCAGAAACCAGGCCTTTCCTGTTAAAAGCTACAACAATCCTGCTCCATCTACCTCGCCAATAGTGCCATTCACGGGCCTTCATCGGCTTAGGATTGGCGAACTCGGGCGGGTAGCCCATGGCAACGATCACTGCTTCCTTGCTCATGCCTGGAGATACTTTGCCACTATAAATGCCATCCTTGTCTTTTTCAGAAAGGCTTTCCACCTTCTTTTTAAGGGAAGAAATATCTTCGACGAATATCCGCTGGACATGTTTGGCAAGCGAAGAAGCTCTTCTTGTCTTCCAATGGAATTCATAAGAATAGATCTGGTCTTTATCCAAATCCTTGAACAACAGCTTATTTCGTAAAACACGCGTGATCTTAACCGGGGTTCCCCACGGAACCAGTCCCCCGCGCAGCTGATAATTCACAGAAGAAACCTTTTTTAAACCCGGGTCGGCATGGAGATTACAGGACAG
>CALZHT010000007.1 GCA_945787445.1 uncultured Desulfobulbaceae bacterium | reverse complement strand
TTGACCCGGACAAGCCGGCCATATATTTCCAGGTCCAGCCTTTTCAAACTGAAAAAGGTCGTTATAAAAATATTATTTACCGAATTCACTTTGAAAAAGTCCCATATGGTGCTTTCCCATGGCACCTTACTGCAGGAAAAAATGTCGGTCTCCTGGTACTTATTACCTTGGACGAGAAAGATCGCCCGCTCCTCATCACCACTGTGAACACGTGCGGTTGTTTCCTGGCCATGGTCCCAACCTCATTCCTAACGGAAGAGGCCTTTCCTTCCGACTGGAAACCTACAGAAAACCAGATCATTTATGGTGAAAGTCTTCCCAGCCAAATTGATATGCCATCCATGGAAAAAGTCGACAACAAACTTATGATCTTCCTAAGGAGCGAAATCCACAGGGTTAAGGATATCCGGTTCGCTGCCCAGCCCACGGTGATGGAATTACACACTTTGATTGACACGCCGCTTGTGCCCATAAAGGAGCTTTACCACCTGCCTCTGGGAGATGATTTTACTTCTTTTTTCGAAACCGAGGGCGCCGGCAAAGGATATGTAAAGGGCAGCCATAAGCCCCTGGAACGCCTACTCATGAGCTGGTGGGTGTTCTCCTGGCGGATTGGGGAAGACAAGGCATTGTGCCCCAAGGGCAATCAAAACAGTAAGTTCTTTACAAGTTTAAAGTTCTGGGCCCGGCAGGAATCAAATATGTGGAACTATCCCCGCTTCCTGAAATACTGGGGCTGGAAATTATAAATTCAGACAACCTGATCTCAGCAGATTTTTAGATCCTTTATCTAAAATCTGCCCAAAAGAGTGTATTTTGCGAGTTGGTGTAGCGATCTTTTCTACAATGATTGGATTGTAAAGGGTCTTATCCCGCTCTGCGGGGCTAGTTGATACCAATGAGAAGTGCCTAAAATTAAAGGATTTATCCAATCAGAAAAGTACCATAGCTCTAGGCACTTCGAACTTTAGGCACTTTAGGCGCTTCTTCTGTAACTCCTTGAAATTACGTTTCGAAGTCAGGAGTTCTGAAGTTGGGGGAGAGGCACAGAGGCAGAAACAACTGTGCCTTTTTTCTATTCATCACTGCAGCCGCAGGATTCATCTTCTGCCCTGCACATTTCGCACAGCCAACCTTCCCGGCCCTCCTCCCATGAAAATTCGAAAGGAGCTTTGCTCCGACCGCAAATATCGCAGGAGATTTTGTCATTATCCTTGCTGCGTTGGGCAGCCCTGGGAGTATCTTCGGTTACTTTCTTTCCTGGCATATCTGTTTTTCATCTCTTCTTTCCAATCATATACGAGCTATCTGGCAGTTTAAACGGAATTCACATTATCCATGAAACATAAGGCGCAAAACAAGAAGCAGTGCAAGTCCTGCAATAAAGCAGAGAGAATGGAAAAGGCTTTTGGTAAGGTGATGATGGCGGTTTACTTCCGGTATGAGGTCTGAAGCAGCGATATACAGGAAACTGCCGGCGGCAAACGGGATTAAATAGTCAAGCTTAATGTAGGCGGACATATAATATGCCAGTAAACCGCCAACCAGAAAGGTTGAGGCCGACAGCACATTAAACAATAGGGCCTTTTTCCTTGACCAGCCGCCATATAAGAGTATGCCGAAATCGCCTATTTCCTGCGGTATTTCATGGGCAGCGGCAGCGAGCCAGGTGGCGATGCCGGCCCGGATATCGATTAAAAAAGTACTGGCCACTGCTATACCGCCGATGAAATTATGGATGGCATCCCCAATCAAAATAAGGAAACCCAAAGGTTTGACACAGTGAGAATCTGAGCGGTGGCAATGGTGCCAGTGCAGGAGCTGTTCAAAGATGAGGAATAGGACAAATCCACTGACAATACAGATATAGACGGTGAGCGGTGACTCTATTGCTTCCACGGCTTCGGGAATCATATGGAAAAAAGCGCCACCGATTAAGGAGCCGGCGGAAAAGGCAACCAGGGGGAGCAGCAATTTTTTAAGGACTTCTTCACGTAAAACTAAAGTAAAGGCGCCGACAAGCGCAAGCAGAGTCATGAGCACGCCACTGCCGACAATCCAATAAAATGTGTGAGAATTCATAGTCGTTGAACAATAAAATTTCTTTGAGCTACCAAATTGATGAGATCGTAAATACTACTACTTTATCGATGTATTACGTTGTAACTAAGTACTCAAGTTCATAAGTCCGGTGACAATTACTGGTCAGTTTCATAGACAAACCACAGAGAGCACAGAGGACACAGAGAATTATATCGTAAACCTTTGAATTTCGTCCTAGAGCCTTTCAACATTGAAATTAGTAAGCAGGCCAGTGTCCATTCCAGACAATTTCATGTAAGTCAACAATTGTGCATTATGAATTTCTTTGATCTCCTGAACAGCCTTCTTCATTTTTCTCTGTGTCCTCTGTGGTGGTAAAAATATTTATGTCACCATATTACGAATGTGTATACAAAGGGATTACAACCAGCCCTTGTTGCGGCTGGCTTCCAGAACAAGTTCTTTGAGCGCCGCAATAAATATCGGATTTGTATTGAGCGATTCGGTCCGCTCGAGCCGCATCCCTAAATCGGTGGCCATGTCACGGTAGAGCATGTCGATCTCATACAGCGTCTCCACATGGTCCGACACAAAGCTGATCGGCACCATGAGCACATTTTTGCACCCTTCGGACGCCAAGCTTTCAAGCATCTCCGGAGTGGAAGGAGAGAGCCAGCGCACCGGTCCGCTGCGGCTCTGATAACATAATCTGCCGGCAATTGATACCTCCTTTTCCACTGCTGCTATGGTCCTTTGCAAATGCTCAACATACGGGTCCCCTTCCTTTATGAACTTCTGCGGCAGACTGTGGGCACTGTAGACAAGCTGCACTTCTCCGCCATCGAATTGCTGCATGCCGTCTCTGATCGTCTGGACAAGGGCTGTCACATAACCAGAATTATCGGGCCAGGAGGAAATTTCGACCATTGCAAAGGAAGGGGAAAATTTCCGAGCAACGCTCTGGAGATCATCTAGAGAGGAGCCGGTTGTGGCAATGGAATAATGGGGATAGAGGGTCAGGGCGATCACCTTCCTTATTCCTTGCCCATGCAGTTCGGAAAGAGTTTCCGTGGCATAAGGATGCCAATAGCGCATGGCCATGGTGACTGTAAATCGCCCCTGGTCGGACAGGGTCTCTTCCAAGGCCCGACCTTGTTCTGCAGTAATTCGGTTTAATGGCGAGCCGCCCCCGATTTTCCGGTACGATTCACTGCTTTTGGGTCCCCTCTTTCTGGCGATCCGCCTGGCGATAAATTTTTGCAGGAGAGGAAAGGGGCTTAAGCGGATAATTTTGCGGTCTGAAAAAAGATTGTAAAGGAAGGGCTCCACATCGCCAATTTTCTCCGGTCCGCCAAGGTTCAAGAGGACAACGCCGATCGGGAATTGCGAAACTGTTGGCTTCACCCGGCACTCTCCAGCGAGGCAAGAAATGGCGCCAACGGCGCCCGGGCATTGATCAGTCGTTCAACTTCATCCGGCCTAAAATGGAGACGGGCGAAAAGCTTTTCTTCCAGCACAAGACAGGTGTTGAAATTTCCGGAGATGGCAGCGCATAATCGCTCATCTCCATTGCCGTAGCGTGCCAGGATATACTGAAGACGCGCCTCAAGGCTCACCACCTCTTCATGCAGCACCCGTTTGTCGGCATAATAGACGATTTCTTTTTCCGTGCAGCCAGTTTCGGATAAGCCGTTTTTCAGGACAACATGCTGGGCAACAATATCGACGATCCCTGTAAACCCATGCTGCGCACAGATTTTAGCACCGAACAAAGCGTGGTTGTGGTCGGAGTCAAGACATGCGGTCTTGCCGATATCATGAAGCAAAGCACCGCCAATTACTTTGTCCAGAGAGAGAGAAATCCCCGTCCCTATGATGGAATGGGCTATGAACTCGGCCACCTGGGCGACCTTATACGAATGCGCCCTGATATTTTCCAGCATCCGGTGCTTATCCATCAGCCTGGAACACTGGACCGCTGTTGGGATCATCGTTACATCCGTTTGCTGAGCCGGTGCACAAGTTCGACCACCAGTTTAGCTTTTTCCGGAGGCGTCTCAGGAAGGATACCATGGCCCAGATTAAAGACATGGCCCCGGGCCGCCTTGGCCTGCTCAAGAATTTTTGCCACCCGCTGTTCAAGCTTATCAGGGGGCAGGAGCAGCGCGCAGGGATCGAGGTTGCCTTGCACCGAAACATCCTGGCCCAGCCTGGCAATGGCATCTCCGATTTTGATCCGCCAGTCGAGGCCCAGCACATCAGCGCCGCTTGTTTTTGCCAGCTCCAGCAGGGTGGCGCCGTTGTTGGCAAAATAGATGATCGGCACTCCGGCCCCCTTAAGTTCGCCGATGATACGCTGGACATAGGGCAGGGCATATTCGGCAAAATCACCCGGCCCCAGCACCCCGGCCCAGGAATCAAAAATCTGCAGGGCCTGGGCACCGGCAGCAGCCTGGGCCTTAAGATAACTGATGGTGCAATCGGTAATCTTGTCAAGGAGTGCTGCCCAGAGATCCGGCGCTTCATACATCATTTTCTTGGTCTGGAAATAACTTTTTGAAGAGCCGCCTTCGATAATATAGGTTGCCAGGGTGAAAGGCGCGCCGGAAAAACCAATAAGCGGCACCTTATCTTTGAGTTCTTTGCGCAGGATACGGATAGTATCCATGACATAGCCGAGTTTTTCCTCCGGGTCAGGTACGATCAGCCGGTCCACCGCAGCTTTGTCCCTGACAGGCTCCGGAAAAACAGGTCCTCTTTTTTCATGGAACTCAAGGGTGAGTCCCATGGCCTCCAAGGGGACAAGAATATCAGAAAACAAGATTGCTGCATCGACCCCCAGGATATCCACCGGCTGCAAGGTAACTTCCGCGGCAAGCTCCGGTGCCTTGCAAAGCTCCAAAAAAGTTACCTTGCTGCGCACCTTGTGATAATCGGGCAGATACCGTCCTGCCTGCCGCATAATCCAGATTGGGGTGTAGGAAACCTCTTCACCTTTGCAGGCTTTCAGAAATGTCGTGTTCATAATAATCGTCCGTTTTTAGATTCCTTATTGAGTTTAAAAAAATTGAAGCTCCCCGCAGCAAGCCGCGGGAAATCTCCGTACGTAAGGTACTTTTTTACTATTTTACATGCGCTCGCTAATCCCGCAGCCCCGCAAGGACGGGATCTCCACTTCGTTACAACAAGCTGCGGGGATAGCGCTCGCTGATCGTGTTCAGCTCTTGGTGCAGTGACGTTTGATCTATTCGTAATTATAATAACCAATGAATCGTTGTACTGTTCCTAGGGGATTTCCTCACTGCAGCTCAGACTACGTTGTGAGTGTTTGAAATTGCAGGGCACATTAACTGCTTTCTTGACCTTTTGCCTTTCTTAGAAGTTTAAGCGGCATATAGTCGCAGAACGGTTCTTCATCCAGATAATCACCGGTTACGGCGTAGGCCCTGGCCCGGCAGCCGCCGCAGACATTGACATACTCGCAGGAACCGCAGCGTCCCTTATATTTCTTAAAATCGCGCAGTTCCTTAAAGAGCGGGGAGTTTTCCCAAATGTCCTGAAAGGACTGCTCCCTGATATTTCCAGCAACCTTGGGAAAATAACTGCAGGGCAGGACATTGCCGTCCACGTCAATCAAAGATATCAACTGACCGGCGAGGCATCCCTTGGAACCGCCCGTGGAAAACTGCAGAGTGCGGCGCTTGAACGTATCGCCCTTTTCCTTGGCCTGCTGCAGCACTACCCGGTAATAGCTCGGTGCACAGGTGGGACGCACCAGCAGTTCATCCTCTAACTTCTCCATTTCGTAATGCCATTTCAGCAGATCTTCGTAGTCCTCCTTGGAGATCAGCTCATTCATGATTTCCTCACCGCGGCCGGTAGGCACGATCATGAACATATACCAGGCCGTGGCGCCAAGTTCTTTGGCGAGTTTAAGAATCTTGGGAATTTCTTCCTGGTTCCGTTTGGTGAACGAAGAGTTAATCAAAAAGGATATGTTATGTTTTTTAAAAAGTTTGGCCGCATTGATGGTGCCGTCAAAGGCGCCGACCATGTTGCGGAAATCGTCATGCACCTTGGCGGTAGAGCCGTCCAGGCTCAAAGAAACCATCTTGATCCCGGCCTTATTCATGTTCTCGCAGACCTCATCCGTGACCAGGGTGCCATTGGTGGCCATGCACATGCGCAATCCCTTTTCCGTGCCGTAGGCGGCGATGTCAAATACATCCTGCCGCAGAAGAGGCTCACCACCGGATAGCACGACAACGGGCTTGGCATAGGAAGAAATATCGTCAAGCACCCTCACCGCCTCCTCATAGGGAAAATCCGGATGCTTTTTCGCCTCCAGAGTGGAAGAAGAGCGGCAGTGCACGCATCTGAGGTTACAGCGCCTGGTTACCTCCCAGGCAATCCATTTCGGTTCAAATTCCACGTGTTATCTCCTGTTTTCCAAAAATGATGGCCCTGCTAAAAGTCGGGAAAGCGGTTAACGTGCCATGTAATGTTAAGTTTTTACAACGTATTACATCGATGAACTCGTATATTTTACGAGTTCATCAAATATAAAATACATCATACAATTAATCAATATAGACCATAATCATGAACGTACAAAGCGCAATATATACCTGCGCAATGGTTTATAGGTAATCCGCTGCCACTGCGGCCAGGGTGCTGCGCTCACTTTTCTTCAAGGTAATATGGCCGTGTAATTGCAGCCCCTTCAATCGTTCCACTGCATAGGTCAAGCCGTTGCTGCTTGAATCTAAGTATGGATTGTCTATCTGGTAAGGATCACCGGTTAGCACCATTTTGGTGCCCTCGCCGGCCCGGCTGATTATGGTTTTGACCTCATGGGGAGTAAGATTCTGACCCTCATCCACAATCACATACTGGCGGGGAATGGAGCGGCCCCGTATATAGGTGAGGGCTTCGAGTTCGACAATATTGCTATGGATGAGTTTGTCCGCCTTCTGGCGGGCCGACTCGTCCGTATCCTTGTTGTTGGCACGCCTGTCCGTCATAAGGTAAGTGAGATTGTCAAAAATGGGCTGCATCCAGTGGGAGAGCTTTTCTTCCTTGTCGCCGGGTAAATATCCCAGATCCTTACCCAAGGGGATAATGGGGCGGGAAACAAGAATCCGGTCATAACGCTTATAATGAATGGTTGATTCCAAGGCCGCGGCAAGGGCCAGCAAGGTTTTTCCTGTTCCAGCCTGGCCCACCATGGTAACCACCTCGATTGCCGGGTCCATGAGAAGCTCCAGGGCCATGCGCTGCTCCTTGCTGCGCGGCCTGACCTGCCAGACATGTTCCAGTTTGGAGTTCAAATGCACCAGAGTTTTCTCATCCCTGGCTTTGGCCAGTGCGGTATGTTTTTCATCCGTTTCATTAATAAGGGTAACGAATTCATTGGGCACAAAATCCTTCCCCTCCAGTACCATTTCCTCGAGCTGAAAAAAATCCTCGACCACCGAACCATTCACTACCATATCTCTCTGGCCGGTAAACAATTCGTCAAAATTGATCTTCTGTTTCTCAAAGTCCCGCACCTCTATGCCGAGGGCATCCGCCTTGAGCCTGCAGTTAATATCCTTTGAAACAAAAATAACCCTTTCTCCCTTACGGTGTAAAGTATAGGCCACCGCAAGGATCCGATTATCAGCTATACTCATCACCAGACCAGGAACATTGATGTCCTCCTTTCCCGGGACAATCATGAGCACGCCGCCGTTTTCCATCGCAACGCCTTTATTGAGCGATCCCTTTTCCCTAAGGTGGTCAAGGGTTCTCACAACCTGCCTGGCGTTTCGTCCCAGTTCGTCATTGCGCGATTTGAATTTATCCAGCTCTTCTATAACCGTCATGGGCAGCACGACATAATTGTCGGCAAAGGAAACTATGGCATCGGCGTTGTGGAGCAAGACATTGGTGTCCAGCACAAAATATTTTTTCATGAAATATACTCCTTCGTCCCTGCATTATTGCAGAAATCGTCCTGATCCGGCAAACAGCCCTGCGGAATAGCTTCGGCTCTTCTTAATTTGTTGAGACCTCCAGGTGAACTCTTCCAGGCACATTAGTACAGGATCATTGTTTCAGGCAAGAAAATTATGTTACGATTCCGGACATATATCTTTTTACTCTCCAAGCGGCACCGCGCAACACCAGCAACATATCACCATAAAATCCATCTTTTTTCTTTAAAACAAAACCAACTGTGCTATATTGCCCCCCACTACAGATATAAGGAATCTGATCTATGATGGGGATTTTTTAGTTCTAATTACGTATCTTAAAGAAAAAGTAGAGATTTCTGCCATGAAAATCGCTCTTGGCCAGACAAATCCGGTTATTGGTGATTTTGCCCATAACTCCAAAATAATGACGGCCTTAATAAACAAGGCTAAAAAGCAAGGCTGCGGTCTTATTGTTTTCCCGGAAATGGCACTATGCGGCTACCCTCCCCAGGACCTCCTTGAACGGCCCGCCTTTCTCGAAGACCATGACAAGGCCTGCCAGAAACTTATAGCCAAATCAAAAGGCATTGGCGTCATCTGCGGCGCCATCACAAGGCATACCGCCGGAACAGGCAAACCGCTTCATAACAGCGCCCTTCTCTTTGAAAACGGTAAAATCCTTTTCAAGGCCCACAAACGGCTACTCCCCACCTACGATGTGTTTAACGAAGGCAGATATTTCGAGCCGGCTGGGTCGAGTCAATTTTTTGTATATAAAGGACTTCGCCTGGGCATCACCATATGCGAGGACATCTGGAACGATAACGAATTATTTCCCAGAAGGCTGTACACCATCAATCCGGTTGCCGAATTGCTGGATGGTGCAAATGGTAAACTTGACCTTATAATTAACCTGGCCGCTTCACCCTATAGAATGGGACTTTCTGCCATTAAGCGCAAAATCATAGCCGGACATGCTGTCAAACATAAAGTGCCGATGATTTACGTGAACCAGGTCGGAGGTCAAGATTCCATCCTTTTTGAGGGGCAGAGTCTGGCCATGAACAACAAAGGCCGCATTATTGCCTGTGCGGAACAATTCAAGGAAGACTTTGTGGTCGTCGATACTGAAACCATGGACATGGCAAAGACGATTCGTATGGCCAAGAACAATGAGGACTCGGAAAATTCCACCGTTCTCAAGGCACTGGTCATGGGAACCCTCGACTATGTCACCAAGTGCGGCTTCAAAAAAGGTCTGGTTGGTCTCAGCGGCGGCATTGATTCTGCGGTGACAGCCGCTATTGCTTGCCAGGCCCTCGGAAAGGACAATATCCTGGGTGTCGCCCTTCCTTCCCCATACACTTCTCAAGAAAGCATTGACGATGCCAGGAAGCTTGCCAAAAACCTGGGTATTCATTTTGAAGTGCTGCCGATCCATGATGTGTTTGATGCCATGCTCGAGACCCTCACCCCGATTTTCCCCAACAAACCACCCGATGTCACGGAACAAAACATCCAGGCTCGAATCCGCGGCAACCTGCTCATGGCGCTTTCCAATAAATTCGGCTACATGTTGCTCAGCACCGGCAACAAAACGGAGATGGCGGTAGGGTATTGCACCTTGTATGGTGACTTGAGCGGCGGACTGGCGGTTATATCGGACATTCCCAAATGCCAGGTCTACAAGCTGGCAAAACTCATCAACCGCAAGAAAAAAATAATCCCGGAGCGTATCATCACCAAGGCGCCCTCAGCAGAGCTGGCTCCTGACCAGAAAGACCAGGACGACCTGCCGCCTTATGAAATCCTCGATCAGATCCTCAGGGCCTATCTGGAAGAGGACCGGAGCATCAAGGATATTGTGGCCATGGGATTTGATCCTGCTGTGGTGGAGGATATCGTCCACAGAGTCAGGATTAATGAATATAAACGCAAACAGGCTCCCATGGTTCTCAAGGTGACAACCAAGGCTTTCGGATACGGCAGACGGTATCCCACGACGGAAAAGTACCAGGAAAGCAGCTCGTAACATCTGCCCCTGGGATGTCTTGCATTCCTCTATAATCCCTCATATTGTGAAGCACATTCTCTGTGCCTTTGTGCCATTTCCCTACTATCTTCTACCCTCTGCCTCTGGGCCTTATTTTGATCCTGGTCACTTGGAGAATTATCAAGTTGTCTGGATATTTTCTTAGAATTCTTTTCTATTCTTGCATTTGTCCGGCCGCTTTATTAGAAATACGAAATTTCATCTTGAACAAACCGAAATAGCTTCGTAAAAATTTGATATTACGATATAATCGTTATTGAATTTACTACAATTACGACTCCATATCATAGATAAAGGATACAAAATGATTATTACTCCAGTAACCACTTCTTCGGAGGAAGGCCACCGCCATCTCGAGCGACTTAAAGATCGTTTCTTATCTGCTGACGTGCAATGCCGGGATGCTGTAACTTCTATCATTGACAATGTCCGGGAAAATAGGGACATGGCGCTTCTGCAATTCACCAGAAAGTTCGACTCACCTGACTTTTCCAGGGAACAGCTCCGGGTGACTGATCAGGAAATTGACCAGGCACACCAGACCGTCAGTGGAGACCTGCAGGAAACCCTGGATTTGGCAATCCATCGCATTCGCACTTTTCATGAACGGGAAAAAGAAGAATCCTGGATTACGACCCGCGAGGACGGCACCATTGTCGGCAGGTTGGTCATCCCTGTCGATTCCGCCGGCCTTTATGTGCCGGGAGGAAAGGGAGGCCGGACCCCTTTGGTCTCTTCGGTTCTGATGAATGGTATCCCGGCCGCTATCGCCGGGGTCAAGCGCCGGGTAATGGTGACTCCACCGGATGAAAACGGCCTGGTAAATCCGGCGCTGCTGGTTGCCGCCCATAAAATAGGCCTCACTGAAATCTATAAGATAGGCAGTGCTTGGGCCATAGCCGCCCTGGCGCTGGGGACGGAAACCATTCCGCGCGTGGATGTGATTGTCGGGCCCGGTAACCAGTATGTTACTGAAGCAAAGCGCCAAATTGCCGGCCGAGTGCGGATTGATATGATCGCCGGACCCAGTGAAGTGCTGATCGTGGCCGACCAGTCCGCCAAACCGGAGTATATTGCCGCGGATATGCTGGCGCAGGCGGAGCACGATGCCATGGCCTTGGCCATGCTTGTAACCACCAGCATGGAACTTGCCAACCAGGTGGTCCAAGAACTCGAAGCACAGCTTGCTGCTCTGAGCAGGGCAGATATTGCCCAAGCTTCGCTTAAATACCGCGGGATTATTCTGGTGGCTGACACTACCGAGGAAGCGATTACCATTGCCAACGACATTGCGGCCGAACACCTGGAACTGATGATTCAACACCCATACCACTGGCTTACCAGGATCCGCCATGCCGGTGCCATCTTTCTCGGCGACCATTCGCCTGAAGCAACAGGCGATTACCTGGCCGGCCCAAACCATGTTCTGCCAACCATGGGCACGGCCCGGATTTCATCGGCCCTTGGGGTGGAAACATTCATTAAAAAATCGAGCGTTATTTCCTGTTCACGGCAAGCACTGGCAAACGATGCGGAGCATATTAAAAAAATTGCTGAATTGGAAGGACTTACAGCCCACGCGAATTCTGTGGCCGTCAGGCTAAACAAGAGGTGATCCTCATGCCAAACCAAAATTTCATCAATTTTTTAAGCTGCATAAGTTGGCGTTTCAGCGTATTCTATAGTAATGAGCGGTATCAATGCTCCCCATTGATTACCTGTTGTATTGCCGGATATAATTGACAGGTCTGACGAGCGAAATTTAATTACCAAGTATCGACTTTTCAACAGAACTTGAACCAGTTGGTTCGCAATCAAAATGAAAAAAAAGGGTTTTTTACGAAACATATTAGATGACCTCCTGGGAGTGGACGCGGACAAGGCGCATGAAACCTCCAATAACGAGGAGATGGAGGCGCTGTCCAAGATCACCCACCGGAAACAGTCAACTTCCGAAGAGGATACGGTAGGAATAGAGAACGAAGCTCAAGATCTTGATTTTGTTGAAGATCTGACAACGATTGGCATGGAATCTCAGGCACGCCGGGATGCACCTGAACCAGTGCCATCTGAGGCGCCCGCACCTGTTAAAGAAAAACCAATACCTAGGGCAAAGGCCAAAAAATCTACCGTAGTACCGATCAGAAAGGAAATGGGGCCGCCCAGAACAAGGCCGGCACCAAAATCGCAGCCAAAAAATACTATTCACATTCTCTCCTTTCTAGAGCTTGTACAGTTGGGGCGGAAAACCTGTAAGCTCACCATCAATCTTGATGATTGGGAGCATAATATTTGTATATTTAAAAACGGTATACTGCAGGATGATTTTTTCATCCTTGATACGGAAAAATTTCTTGAAAACGAGCAGGAGATACCCTCCAAGGCCGTCCTTCTGGTTGATGAGGACAAAACCCAGATTGCCGCCCTGGCTTCAGAGCTGCAGGCCTATCAGAATGTTTTTACCGTACAGACTGCGGCAAACGGCAAACAGGCGGTACGGATCCTTGAGACCAAGCCTATCGACCTTTTGGTAACCGGTCTGAAAATGTCTGAAATGGACGGCTTTGAGTTATTGAACTACATGAAGGCCAGATTCCCAGCCGTACCGACCATTGTAATTTCCATCTTTGACTTTGCGGAGATGCACAAACGGCTTGAAACCCTTGGCGCTGTCAAGCACCTCATCAAACCATTTGAAACCTTTGAACTGGCCGATACGATCACCGATTTGTTCGACACCCGCACCGGCAAGAAATCCATCAAAGGGGCAAGCCTGATGGATTTTCTGAAAATGCTTGAGCTGGATCAGCTCACCTGTTCCATTGAAATTACCAAAGCACAGGAAGGCACCTGCATATGCCTGGTATATGGCGGAAAGCTAGTGAACCTTGATTGCGGTGGTCTAAAAGGAAAAGAAGCCGCCCAAGTATTAACCAGCATGGACAGCTTCAATATCACCCTTAACAGCGCATAGTCCCATTCCCTTTTTCTTAGTCCTTCTTTCCTGTAACTATCTCAAAATACTAAACAACACCTTCAGATGGCTCGCAGGACTTTACAGACTAGCAATGTTGCGTTGCATGACACAGGTATGAAGGAGGCAAAAGTCAAGCAAAGATCCCATCAGGACAAAATACATTGCTGAAAGTGCTAGTTATGTTGTAAAATTAATAAATGGGAAAACATCCAATACCAAATAAGGAACGTTATTCCAACCTCTGGCCCTTAAATTCTACGAATTCATCAAACCATGATCCTGAAAAAATAAGAACACCAATGCGAGCCTTGATACTATTGTCATGTTTCTTAATTATTCCCTTTGTCAGCATGGCCCGAGAGCTTCCCATCAGTGAACTCACTAAAGCAATAGAGCAATCTTCCCCGGAAAACAGATACAGGTATTACCATTATCGGGCGCTTGCCTTCTTAAAGCAAAACAAGATCGATGCGGCCCTGAATGATTTGAACACCTCTATTAAACTTTTTCCTACAACTCCCGCATACCGCGAACGTGGTGAAATCCATTTTAATAATAAGCTGTATCAAGTAGCTATAGAGGATCTCAGCAGAGTTATTAAGGCGAATCCCAACGATATCCCCAGCTATAAGCTTCGCAGCCAGGCATATTATGCAAAAAAATTGTATCAAGAGGCTCTGGATGATTCAAACCGGGTTTTGGCACATAATCCGAAAGATTCCACTTGCAATGTTATTCGTATGGAGAGCAAAGCTGCCTTAAGCAACCATCCCAAAAAGATAGTGCTCAATCCATCATACATACCTCGCCGCACAAGGCCGGTCGCAAGGTCGCCTGTCCGCACGGTTAGCAGCAGTAAAACAGTCTACCGGCGAAAAGTAGTAAAAAAATCTTGACGACTGAGACGGTAATGGTCCCGGGGGGGGCCATCCAAATCATAGGAAGTTGTGATCCTTTGCTCAACTATTGCTACTCTTAGTTGCGCCGTTCACCATTTACACCAACGATTAACACCAAATAAACATGAAAATAATTTTCGCAATACTCCTCTTTTTCGCCACTTTGCTTTTATTTCTCCATTTAGCTAGGAAAAGAGAGGGGAAAGCATTGCTTTACAGAGCAGCCTTGCAGGAAAAAAACGGTCATTATGGTAAAGCTTGCTATACTTACGCTATTGCTGCCCTGCATGGCGTCAAGCCAGACGAGTGCAGGTCAAAAATTCGTGAATTATGGCATAGATACGGACCATTCGATTTCACCGACCAACTCAAACAGATAAAAGAAGAATGCACAAGCTGCGATAGTGACAGCACTGACGGCCACCATGACAATACTATAGAAATAATTAAAGAGGCAGTCGAGGATGAATAGCCAACCCGTTTTCTTATGGATGACCGTTTGTCTTTTGTTGGCGGGTGGCTGCAGCAACGATATCTATCCTGATCTCCTGTTTGATAAATGTGTGGCCATGTCTAATAGCCGCTTAAATAAATCTTCCATTTCGCAGGACATGGGAGAGGAAATTGCCAAAAAAGTTGACACAATGTGCCGGGCCGTACAAGAGGAGTGCATAAAGGATCCATACGGAGATCTATACCAAAAGCATTTAGAAAAGTTCGAATACTAATATGTTGCCATTTCACCAAGGAATCCCAGGGGGTGAAAAAGCTATTCCGAAATCCATTCGCCTTTCTTAGGGTAAGCCCCTTTATCCTTCTTGTGTATCTCACCGCAGTATTCATCTAAAAAAAGCTTACATACATGGGGGCCTTCACCAAATTCATTAACAAATTGGCGGTCAAAGGGTGGGCCCCTGTAATCAAAAATAAATGGCTATTTAAAAGGAGCCACCAAATCGGCACGAGCGGTCTTTTCTGCGATCACATCTACTAACGGCTACCATCGCAATAAAATTGCATTATCCCAAACTTGTTGATAAGCTGGTTGGGAATAGAAGCGAGGGGAATTACTTATGGCAAGGCGGCCACATGACTTAATCCAGGTCCTTCTTGATGAGGAGGCGGAATTCTGTGACCGTGATGATGCCGCCATTGATCTGGGCCAGTATGACCAACCGGAAGCAGAAGCGGCCCTGATCAAAGTGGCCTCAAATCTAGATGAGGACGATGATCTCTCTGACTCGTGCGGAGAATCGCTGGCAGAAATATGGAGCAGAAAGCACGAGCTGGACCTGGAAAAACTCTCCACTCTCAACAAGGTCGCCAACCAGGTTGCCGTCACAACCCTCCTATCGCTTCGCAAGGATTGGGCCCATCTTTTAGCGCTGGAAAACCAATAATACTTTTAGCCGGCTGAACAGCCGGCCAGCCTCAGTACACTATTCCACAAGTCCAAATATCCCGGAATGATTCATCACTTGCTGCGCTGCGATTTCTTTCCTATAGATTCAGGGACTTTTGCAGCAATTCATTGAAACGGTCCAACCTATAATATTTTACCCATACAAGCCGGCCGCTTCCATTTGTCAAGAATTGTCCTCCCCAATGCGCTTGCCATAGAGTATTGAACTTGCCCCCAATTGATAAATCGTAGATTGCAAAAAAACCCAGCAACGTGTATGTGTTTAATCCTCTATTATAATTTATTTTTCCGAATGATGCCTTATGCCTGAGAACACGTTGGACTGTTACATCACGTTACGCAAAGGCATCCAGATATTGGGTCTAACCGTTGAAATTACCGATTCAGCGGTTGCCAGGCTCTGCTGTTATTATGACGAACTTGTTAAATGGAATAGGAAAATAAACCTGGTAGGGAAGGGCTCAATGGAAAATATCTTGGAAAACCATTTTCTTGACTCCCTTACCCTGCTGCCACTCCTTAGAGAGGGCAATTCAGAAAAGATACTGGATGTCGGCACCGGAGCGGGATTCCCTGGCCTAGTGCTCAAGACCGTCTGTCCACATGTGGAAGTAACTCTGGTGGAGCCCCGCCAAAAAAGAGTGTCTTTCCTCAAACACCTGATTAGAACTCTTGGCCTTGAAACTATTACAATTGTTGCCGGCCGACTTGAAAAAAACAGGCGCCACACAAAACTGGAACAGTTTCCGTTTATCACCAGCAGGGCCTTCACCTCAGTTGTCGATTTTCTCGACATTGTGTCACCTTACACCTCAAAAGATGGAAGAATCGTTTGCATGAAAGGCCCGAAAGGTCACATCGAGGCCGCTGACTATGCCCAACGCTTTCCAGCGGGTCCCTTTACCCTGAAGGAAACCCATCATATCACCCTGCCATTTTCAGATGCACCCCGCCTTCTTCTCATCTTCACCAAAACATATTAGCCTTTCCTGTCAATACATCAATACGCATTATAAATTGTTTTTGATAACTATTTCTAAAAAGAGCGTATTTTCAAAAAGTTATTTTCTTGTAACTCTATGATTGACAATTCATTTTCAATTCGGTAAAGCTAACCGTCATTGTTAGGTCTAAACTGCCGATGTACTCTGCGGCGGGATCAAGATGAAGGCCGAAAAAACGGGCGCATCGCGGAACTCTCTTGACGAATAACCGTTACCCCTAAGACCTCTCCTCCGGAGGGTCTTTTCATATGGAACTTGTTGGTCATGGAAGCATTGAAACAAAAAATCCGGAAACTTGAATTGGAACTCGCCACCCTCTACCAAAGAGAACAAGCTCGGCATGTCGACCGGCAAATGCATCATGTAGTTACGGAAACAGCCAAAGACGCCATCATCATGATGGACCATGATGGTAAAATTTCTTTTTGGAACAAAGCTTCGCAGGAAATATTCGGCTATTCCAATAATGAGGCACTGGGCAAGGAGCTGCACCTGCTGATCGCACCCCGGAGGTACCATGAGGCCTACAGAAAAGGGATCGAGGGCTTTAGAAAAACCGGCACGGGTCCGGCGGTCGGCAAAACCATGGAATTGCATGCTTTAAGCAAGGATGGCCGTGCATTTCCCATTGAATTATCGCTCAACGCCATTGAACATAAAAACAGTTGGCATGCCGTGGGCATTGTAAGGGATATCTCTACCAGAAAAAAGATTGAACAGGAATTGCGCCGCTATCGCGGCAATCTGGAAAAAATGGTGCAGGATCGCACCAGGGCTCTCCAACACATAAATGCGCACCTCAAAAAACAAAATGAAGAATTAACTGAAGTCGAGGAAGCACTCCGGCAGAGCGAAGAAAAATACCGCAGTCTTTTTGAGGATTCCAGAGACGCGATTTATATCATTACCCGTGACGGCACCTTTCTGGATGTCAATCCCGCGGCCGAGGAAATATTCGGCTACAGCCGGGAAGAACTCATCGGCATGAATGTGCTGACCCTTTATGTGAATCCCGAGGAAAGGCCTTGCTTCCAGGAGGAGATTGAAAAAAAGGGGTCGGTCCGTGATTACGAATTGCAATTCCAAAAAAAAGACGGCACAGAAATAACCTGCCAAGTGATGTCAACAGTACGAAAAGATGCATCCGGAACTATTCTTGGTTACCAGGGCATCATCCGTAACATCACTGAAAAACTGCGCATGGAAAAAGAACTTCTGAAAATTGAAAAACTTGAAAGCATCGGCGTTCTGGCCGGGGGCATTGCCCACGACTTCAATAATATCCTCACAGCAGTGATCGGGAATATTGCCCTGGCGCATGCATATAATCCCAAAAACAGCAAAAGTCTTGCACGGCTGCAGGCGGCAAAAGAGGCATCCCTGCGGGCGAGAGATCTCACCAGGCAATTGCTCACATTCTCCAAGGGAGGAATGCCGGTTACCGCTCCCATATCTATTACCGATATTCTCCATGATTCTGTTCGGTTTGTTTTAGGTGATTCCGATATACGCTCTCGAGTTGCCATTGCAGACAATTTATGGACCATAGAAGCGGATGAAACTCAAATCAGACCGGTTATCATTAATCTGCTGATTAACGCCCAACAGGCTATGCCGGAGGGTGGAACAATAATGGTTACTGCAGACAACTATACGATGGAACCGGAATCGGCTCTTTCCCTCCGGCCAGGACCTTACGTGAAAATCAATATAAGTGATCAGGGAAGCGGCATTCCCAAGGAACATATTTCAAAAATATTTGATCCATATTTTTCCACTAGGCAGTTTGGCAATGGGTTGGGCCTGGCAATTACCTATTCGGTTATCAAAAATCATCAAGGATTCGTAGATGTGAAATCTGCTCCAGGTGAAGGCACGACTTTTAGTCTTTATCTGCCGGCCAGCGAACATTCTCTGTTGAACCGCGGCTCCACCCCCGGCATAGCACCTGCCATAAAGGCCAAGGTCCTTGTTATGGATGATGAGGAACTGGTCAGGGACGTTGCGCAAAACATGCTCGAACTCCTCGGTTGCGAAACCGAATTTGCCGGAGACGGCAAGGAAGCAATCCAAAAATACAAAAAATCATTGGCGGCAAACCAATCCTATGATCTGGTCATCATGGACCTGACGATTCCCGGTGGCATGGGCGGGAAATCCGCGGTCAAGAAATTATTGAAAATCGATGCCCAAGCCAAGGTTGCAGTGTGCAGCGGATACGCCGATGACTCCATCATGTCAAACTACACGGAATATGGCTTTTGTAGCGTTATTATGAAGCCGTACGATCTTCGTGAATTAGAAAACGTTTTACATCTTGCCCTCTCAATGTAAGGCCTCAAGCAACAGTTATCGGACGTCCCGTCTAACCGGTGGTCATTTTTTGTATACGTATACACCGCACACCATGCATTGCAATCTGCGCATCATAGGCTCTATGGTTGGTTGTATGGGTATCAACCAGGAATTCCTGAATATCCAGTCAAACATGGGGATTGTAATACCTCCGGCAAATTCTGGCGGGAGGATTTAGGCTGCATATGAATCTTCCGCTTTATACCTTGCAGATCTGTGTGCAATGCCTTAGAGTGATCTGGTCTGATTCCCTCTATGTTGGGTATCTTTTTTCATAATTAAATAACATTCTGAGTGCAGCGTTTCGCTCGTTTTGGAAGGGTTCCCGACACATTTCAAGGAAAAGGAGAAAAAGTTATGACAATTACTGCAGGCAAAAAAGTATCCATGGAATATACTCTTAGATTGGAAGACAAAACTGTGATAGATACCAATGTAGGGGGACAACCACTGAGCTACACGCAAGGAAAAGAGGATATCATCCCTGGCTTGGAAAAGGAAATGGAGGGTATGAATGTTGGGGACAGCAAAGAGGTCACTGTAACACCTGAAGAGGGCTATGGTGTTGTCAACCAAGAGGCTTTTATTGAAGTCAACAAGACACAGATTCCTGAGCAAGCATTACAGGTTGGGGCCCAAATTCAAGGCCAGACCCAGGAGGGCCAGCCACTCCAGGGTTTAGTTGCTGAAATTAAGGATGACACGGTTATTCTTGATTTTAATCACCCTTTAGCAGGGAAAACCCTATATTTTGACGTAAAAATTCTGGGAATTGACTAATTCGGAGATGCATTAAAAACGATAACGCCACAATCAACACCGAGGGTTGTGTTTGAATGCGCTTTCGTATAAAAAGTATACACCAAAGAGAGAGAATAGGCTTTGGTGTGAAGGGCATAACAAACACGGTCCAAACTTGCCTACCCCGTCATTATTGCCAAAAAATAAATAAAAATGCCCTGTCCTCTGAAGAAGACAGGGCATTTTTATTATGACTTTCTTACAATGCGAATCACCAAATCCGCCGCCGGATTGGGCTCAGTCTAATAATATACTATAATTATTACATTTTCTTGACTGAAAAACAAAATACCTATACCATATTTACATATGTGGACCCAAAAACAGAGAGGGCTTGCTATTGCACTGGCATTGCTCTCTACTGGCGTAGTTATTATTATCTATTTACTGCAGATCCAGGCTCTTGAAAGCTATGACATCCGCTTTCTCACCTTTAGCAAGTCCGCTTTCGGCAAATTGTTTCAAGGTCCGGAGCTGGCCATTCAGGCTGACTTGCCTCGATCTAGTGGTTTCCGCCACCTAAGCGATACCAGCGTATTGATAAATATTGCTATTTTTTTTGCCCTTGGGCTTTCAAGCTTCATCCTGTTTGCAAAACTTAGACCCCTGCTGGCACTTCCTCTTGTTTTCGCTATTTGCGCATCATATACCGCCATTGCCGCATATATAGATAATAACGGCTTGAGGCTTGGCACCTTCTATCCCTTTGCGGCCATAGTTTTGGCCTCTGTTATGGCAGCCGTTCTGAGAAAAGCAATTTACGATGAACGAGCCACGGAAATTTCCTCCATCTTAAGCTGCTGTCTGCCCGAAAACAGCATCCATCAGATCAGCAAAGATCCCAGCCTCATCAAAACCGCAGGCGAAAAAAAACAAGCAACTGTCCTATTTTCCGACATCAACGAACTAACAATTTACAGCGAAAAACAACATCCCGCATTTGTGATTAAGTTTCTTAATCAATACTTGACGGCAATGGCCAGGGTGATCCTCAAGCATGATGGTACGGTAAACAAATTCCTCAGTGACGGACTAATGGCCTGTTGGGGTGCGCCGCTTTCTCGGGAAAAACATGCTGAACACGCTGTGCGATGTGCTCTTGCCATGTCTCAAATGCTTGAGCACATGAAAAACAAGTGGTCGAAAGCCGGCGTTCCCCCTTTGTCCTTCAGGGTAGGTATTAATACAGGTGAAGTAGTGAGTGGAAATATCGGTGTGCCGGGGAAAAAAATGGAATATACCGTCATGGGTGGCAATGTAACTTTCGCATCCAGGCTCCTGGCGGCTGCAAATTTTTTTGGTGTGACCGTTCTGGTGGGTGAAAACACCTATCGTCTGACAATGGGACTATTTATCTACCGTGAGCTGGATTATATTCGTATGGCCAACAGAGAGAAACCTGTGCGAATATACGAACTCCTGGGACCCAACTATGATAGAGAAAGGGATATCTTTGAATCAAGAGCAAAAAAATTTGCTCGGGCCCTTAACTTTTATAGAAACAGCAGCTGGCCCGAAGCACTGGCAGCTTTTGAAATGATCGCGAATAAAAGGCCGGATGACCAGCCGGCCAGAATTTTTATAAAGCGTTGCGAGTTTTTAATCAAGAACCCACCCACCGCAACCTGGGATGGAGTTTTTGATGAGGATGTCCTGCTTTAACCTGCTAAGACGAAAAACTTCTTACCAATCTTCATCGTTTAACACCCTCCCCCCTCCTCCTGATACAATCCGCCGCGTATAGGCAGGACCAGCTGAATTTTCCTTTGCTTTTTGGTTGTCATTGGATATTTCAGCAGGGGATTGTTTTTGGGTAAGATCAGGCGCAGGAATAGTTTCTCGTGAGTAAACCCTGGGTACGAGTGCAGGAGATGTCTCGGGAGTCTTATTTTTTGGGATAGAGGCAAGTTTCGCCTCTTTCTTTATTGGCTTTTTTACTACTGTTTGCGTTACTTTCTCTTGCTCCACCGTCTGCGGCGCAGGCTTATTTGGCGCCCGTTTCACTGCCATTTTGGGCTGTGGTTTTTGCCCTCCTGCCTTTATAGGCGTAACGATTTTTTTCCTCTTTTTTGGTTCAATATTCTTAACACCGGCTGTAGTGCCTAACGGCACCCATTCCTTGAGGTAAGGAGCTTTCTTTTCAATGAGATTTGGTAGGTCCTGCTGCAGTACATGCCATGCGTTATATATGAACCCGATGAGCAGCAAGAGAAAAACTATGAAAAGGGCCTTTCGCAAAGGTTGCCCAGCCGGCCTGGCCCTGCCTGCTTTTGGAGGTTTTGTAGAAACAGAGGACTGTAAAACTGTAGCATCATCTTTTGTCTTTTTTGCGTTTTTCCCAGAAGCACCTCTATTAATTGCTTCTTGAATTGCCTTGGCGAATTCTGCTGCGGTTTGGAAGCGGTCATCAGGATTTTTTGCCAGGGCTTTTTTTATTTCAGCGTCAAAAGCGGTTGGGACAGAAACATTAAGCTCCGAGGGATTGATCGGATCAACATGCATAACCTTGTGCATGATGGTGGTGATGGAGTCACCGCCAAAAGGCTTTTCACCGGTCAGCAGCTGATAGAAAATCACTCCGGCGGAAAAGATATCGGAGCGGCCGTCCACCCTCTGCCCTTCAACCTGTTCCGGCGACATATAATTCGGGGTGCCCATGACCGAACCCAACTGGGTGAGGTTGGATGACTCTATGCGAGCGATACCGAAATCGGTCACTTTAATGCGACCGTTATCCATGACAATAATATTTCCGGGTTTGATGTCCCTATGGACAACTCCTTTCTTGTGGGAATAGGAGAGAGCCTCCAGGAGTTGGTCCATGATTTTTATGCTGTTATCTAGGGAAAACCATTCCCGATTCTGGAAGATGTCCTTGAGTTCGCGTCCATTGACAAACTCCATGGCGAGAAAAGCGGTATTTTCTTCCTCGCCATATTCATAAACAGTAACAATATTGGGATGATTTAGCCTGCCAGCCGCTTGGGCCTCCCGTTTGAAACGGGATATTATTTCATCGGCTTCTTCAGGATCAAGAAAGTCTCGGCGAATGGTTTTCAGGGCCACGCGGCGCTCTATTACAGGATCCATGGCATTGTAGACAATACCCATTGAGCCTTTGCCCAACTCAGATTCAATGGTGTATTTGCCTAATTTTTCAGGTGTGGAAGAATTTGACGCTTCGGCCATTAGCCCCTCTTTTATTGCCTCTGGACATATACCTATTTTTTAGCAAACGCTTAAAAACATTGTAAGCTTCGGGTGTGAATAATGCAAGCTGCTCTATGCGCAGTTGACTTTCAAAACATAAAAAAAAGGAGCAGGGATGGGTCTGCCATCCTGCTCCTATTCCCCTAATCGATAGGGATTAATTAGATTATCTCTTCCATGAAACTCTTATGGTTTTTTCTGCATCGCCATACTGAAAGTCCAATTCACCCTGATAAGAATGGGCCAGGGCCTCGCCGATGCGACGGGCCAAATGCACACCGGTGGTGGTAATCATGGCATAACCCTTGTCGGCTCCAATATCCATTATTCTTTCCATGGGGTGTTGCTCTTTTTCTTGCTTTTCGCGGTTGCGGATTAGATTTAAGAGTTCATGCTGATGTCTTTCAAAGAAAGATCCGCTTATTTCAATTTGCCCGGCCGGGTAATTATCCTTAATTCGTCGACAGGCGGGGCAAACCGTTTTTTTGATTGATTCCACTCCCTTTATCCAAGTCCATCTGCCATCCACAAAAATGGCGTCACAGTTCATGCAGAGCGTGGCGGAGGCGCACTTGCGGCGTCCCTTGTATGTGTCATGATGCCTCTCTTTTACCAGCCTGTCTCTTCTTTCGTGTTGGCCTTTGTACATTAACCTACCTCCTGTTTATGACTGCCACATTTTTTCAACATGCCAGCCATTGCTTGTTCTGCCGTTTCGAAAAGATACTGCATCCCATCCTCATGATTCACTTTGAAAAAATCATACTTCTATTCGCGCCATAGATTTTTAATTTCCCGAGCAACAAACCGGCGATCTGCAAAACGCAGATCGATGGGCTGTTCTCCAACCTCAAACCCGGCATAGTTGCCGAGCTTGACTTTCAATCTATTCCATGGGAACAAAATTTGAATTTTCCAGGCGTGAAAAGGGAACGTAAATACCATTACAATATCTTCGTCCTTGGCAGATTCAGGAAAGAAAGAAAAGCGTTCGTTTCTTTCTCCCCAAAAAGTGAAAGCCGGGCATCGCTTTGTTTCGGCAACCCGGCTGTTTTCTTGAAACCCGTGGTTTTCCGCCCCCGCTTCGCAACGGGTTTGGCTTTATCGTCAAAAAAATAAAGCCTTCCTGATCCGTTATTGCAACTTCAGAAAGGCTTTATATGTGAAAAGCTCGGCTTTCCAGATTCATAAGTACCATGCACTTTTTGAAAACAAAGTGGACATAAAAATATCATATCCATACCAAAGTATAAATAGAAAAAAATTGATGTGTCAAAGAAAAAAACCAGCTACGCAAAAATAAAAACATTGCAATATCAAATAGTTATTTTCAACGTGCTAATCTTATTGGATTTTTCTGTTACTCTCATCAGGTACGGGACATGATGGACCGCAACTGATTTTTATACACATCACCAGAGAAGTTTATAGCTTTAAAGTATATACTGGGCAACGTGTCAAAATAAAAGGGAGATCCTGTTTCAGCGGCGCGAGAGGCAACTTCAAATAACATGAACAGATGGTCCCGTTTTTTCGCATGCAGTATGAAAGAGCCCCTTTTAATATGCTCTTCTCCATGCTCACATCAGCGTTTATGAAAAGTAAATACTGGCCACTCAAGGATACCATATATCCTATAGGCCACGTGCTCCCTTAACAGCTGATAGGAGATATCAGAAACTTGTAATTTCATAATCAAGATTAATGCCGAGTCTCTTGATTTTCTTCCACACCGTCACCCTGCTTACTCCAAGTATTTTTGCGGCTTCTGATTGGTTACCAGCCGTTCGGCGGAGTGCTGCAAGTAATCTTTCCCTCTCCGTTACCTTTTTAGGGTTGCCAACGATTGTTTTCAGCATATTTCCTTCCGAGGCCAAGATTTTGGGCGGCAAATGCTGGATGTCGATCTCTCCGCCTGGGCACAAAACAAATGCATAATCAATGACATTGCGGAGTTCCCTGATATTGCCGGGCCAAGGATAGAGCAGGATTTTTTCCATTGCCCCTGGAGTAATCCCCTGTATCTTTTTCTCCGTGTTGATTTTGTTGGTGGTGGAAATGAAATGCTGAATAATAAGGGGGATGTCCTCCCAACGTTCCAGGAGTGGAGGGCAGCATAGGGGAAACACATTAATCCGGAAATAAAAATCCTTGCGAAATTTTCCCTCGGTAATCAGGTCCTCAAGGCTCCTGTTGGTTGCGGTGATTATTCGCACATTCACCGATATCGGAGTATGGCTGCCCACTCGCTCGATTTCTTTTTCTTCTAGGACCCGCAAGAGTTTAACCTGGATAGATAGCGGAATATCGCCGATCTCATCAAGAAAAATGGTGCCTTCATGGGCTGCCTCAAAGCGGCCGATGCGATTCTGGTCAGCCCCAGTGAAAGCGCCCTTAACATGGCCGAACAATTCGCTCTCCAGGAGGTTTTCATTCAAGGCGGCACAGTTGACCTTAATGAAGGGCTTGTCTCTACGGGGGCCGGCATCGTGAATAGCCCGGGCAACAAGTTCCTTACCAGTGCCGCTCTGCCCTTGAATCATCACCGGTGCATCGGTCTGGGCAACACTATCAATGAGTTCGAACATTCTCTGCATTACCGGCGATTTGCCAAGAATACCATGAAAGCCCTGGTCCACTTGAAAGGCTCGGCGCAGGTTCATAATCTCTTGGTGCTGGCGCTCGATCTCTGATATATCCGTGAGAGTTTCCACCGCGCCCATTGCCTTTCCATCATTGCCCTTGAGAACGGTGGCGCTCTTAAGCACCTGAACAATTCTTCCTTCTTTGTTTGTTATTAGGCACTTTTTATTACGGCTTTGCCCGATCCTGAAAAGTTTGCACCATTTCCCGTCCACACCAAATTCACTTTCCTTGCACCCCGTACAGTTCAAGATCCGGCAGGATTTACCGACAAGTTCATCCGCCTTATATCCAGTGAGGTATTCTGTTGATCGATTAATTGCTTGAATATCGCCTTTATTATCAACTACCAAAAGCCCATCACGAAGCGTATCCACTATGGTTTTCCAATTTTCAGCAATCTCGTCCATCCTGTTCTCCAAGACTGTTAACCTGTTAACAGTTAATGTTTACATTCGTTAACGATATGTTAACACCATGAATGGGCATTCACAATGGAAAAATAATAAATCTATTAAATTCAATATAGTATATCCGATAATTAATATTTAAGTATATTCTAATATACTGGCACAGATCTTGCTTTTTTACATGCTCGGTAATACGTCGAGGGCTGTTACGGAAACAAAATGTTAACAGTTCTCCAGCGAGGCCTGCTCGAAACCACGGGAGGTAATTAATCGTACAGGAGGACCCATATGAATGGTACTAACAGATTAAAATTAAAACTTTTCTCACTATTGACCGGCTCTGTGTTTCTGCTTGGCGCCTTTACACCGATATCGGCCATGGCAATTGAAGATGTGCAAGAATTGCAAAAGAAAGTCAAAGAATTGGAAGAGACCGTTGAGGAACTTGACGAGCGCTTGAATGAAGCGGAACTCCATACCGCAACCGACAAGATCTCTTTCGGGGTGGAACTCCGCACCAAGGCCGATTCCATCCATTATGAGGACATGGCCTTTGCACCCAACTCCCTGATCCAAGGTTTTTTCAGGCCTTTTACAAATGTCACCGACCCTCTCAGCGGTTTTCGTGGAGCTACTCTTCTTGAGGCCAGACAAATGATAGGGGGCATGCTCCAGAACAACATGGTCCCCCCGGTTGAAAAGCACGATTTTAATAACGACATCATCTACACCAACAAGTTCCGGCTAAATATGAAAGCCAAGGTAAACAACAACCTGGGTTTTGCCGGCCGACTTGCCGCCTATAAAGTATACGGCGACTCCAGCGGTGTGAAGTTCAACCAGGGCAGCCTCGGTGACGTCACCTTTGACGGCAATACTTCAAGCCTGCCGCACGGCGATACCATCAGGCTGGAGCGTGCCTATTTTAATTACAAGAACCGGATGGGCAATATCCCATACAACGTATCCTTCGGCAGAAGGCCCTCCACTGAAGGTCCGCCGCTCGAATATGGCAATTACAGCCTTGAAGGCGGCTCTCCTCATGCCACCATAATCAACTGGCAGTTCGACGGCGCCTCTTTGAGCTTTGGGTTTGAAGAAGCGACCAATGTCCCCGGCGCTGCCTTCAAAATCTGCTATGGCGTGGGTTTTGAAGGCGACTGGGGCAACAGCTTCTCCCTCAATACCAGGCCCCAGGTCGACGATGTACACATGATAGGTTTCATTGCCTCGATCTTTGATGATGACACCACCAAGCTGGAACTGAACTATGCATATGCATCCGATATAACTGATGGATTTACCGGCCTGACCGTTATGCCCTTTATCGTTTCCAAACAAGATACTGACAGCGATGGCACCGACGAATATTTCTTTGATCAGAATAGCGGCGGATTCATAAGCAGGATGGAGCCTTCCACCAATATCGGTGACTGGATGGCAACTTCCCTTCTCCTGCGCACCAAGGTGAAAGAAATCGACATCTTTTTGGCTCCTTCATGGTCCCACACCGATCCTTCTCAACTTTCCAAGAATCCTTTCTTCGAAATCCTGGGTCATGGATTATTGAGCTCCAACGGCCAGCTTGAATCACATCACGGTTATGGGTTTTTTGCCGGTATTGTCTTGCCCATGCCACTGGATGCAAGGTTCGGCCTGGAATACAACTGGGGTTCAAAATACTGGTTCAACTTTACCGGGGCCGAAGATTCCCTTATTGCCAGCAAGATGGCAGCCAGGGGTCAGGTATACGAAGGCTACTACATTCAGCCGATTGTGGAAGACAATTTCTTCCTGA
The DNA here is from genome assembly GCA_945787445.1 of uncultured Desulfobulbaceae bacterium. Lineage (GTDB taxonomy): Bacteria > Desulfobacterota > Desulfobulbia > Desulfobulbales > CALZHT01 > CALZHT01. The sequence goes on along the minus strand of CALZHT010000007.1, from coordinate 40,838 downwards.
AGCTGGGCTACCAGTATTATGACTATAAATATACCGGCAGCGGCAATCCCCTCGGTGCTCCGGTGGAAATCACGGAGATCACCAGCCTGGATGCCTTCTTTCCGGTGGTTGACAAAGTCTGGAATGCCTATCTTTCAGCAACCCTGCGTTTCTAAATTTCGAAACACTTATTGAACAATACGAGACTTGAATTGGAGTGATACATAGCATGGAAAACGAAAGCTTCTTGAGCAGCACCAGGGAGGATTTCAGTGCTGCTTATATCGCCATCTTTCAAAAGGAGTGGCCCGCATGGCTGGCTGGAATCTTCATGGGAGTCATGGCGCTCATTATCTTTATGTGGCAGGGGCCGTGGGGCATTGCCGGCGGCTATAAAAACTGGGGCCAGTGGTTTTATTATTTGGTCGGTATAACCGATGCCAAGCCGGATACTACCCCATGGCTCAACACCATGTCGCTGACCAATATCGGCCTCCTTTCCGGGGCGTTTATTTCTGCATTGTTGAGCAAACAGTTTGGGATCCGGGGAACTTCCGGCCGTGAATATACCAAAGGAATAATTGGCGGCATTCTCATGGGAACAGGCGCCGCTTTTGCAGGCGGTTGTAATGTCGGAGGATTTTACACCGCATTGGGCATGTTTTCCATGGGCGGCTACGCCATGATGATCGGACTTGGAGTTGGTGCCAATCTCGGACTGCGCATTCTGCTTTGGGAAATGGAGCATCTGCCGGCAAAACCATCTGCACCTCCGGCAGCCAAGACGCAAGCCTTTAATTGGACCAAAGTGCAACCCTATATCGGAGGGATCTTTCTGCTCTCATTCATTGCGCTATTTTACATCTATGATGTTTTTGATAAAACACAGCTGGGCGGTCTCCTCTTTTTCGGACTGCTCATCGGTATCATCATGCACAGGTCCAGGTTCTGCTTTTCACGTGCCTTTCGCTGTCCCTTTATGACCGGCGAGGCCAAGATGGTGCAGGCCGTATCAATCAGTTTAATGGTTTACGGCTTAGGATCCGCTGTTATTAAGTGGAATTACCTGCAGCCTGACATGATGGGCGTCTACCATCCCTTCTGGATAGGAAGTCTTGTGGGCGGCATAATTTTTGGCACCGGCATGCTGCTTGCCGGCGGTTGTGCCAGCAGCACCCTCTGGCGAGTCGGTGAAGGCCACACAAAACTGATGGTAACCCTGGTGGCCTTCGCCCTCACCAATCCCATGGTCAACCTGTTCCTTAAGACGAGCGGCCTCGATCCAAAACTCGGCACTGGAACTTTTCTGCCAAAGGTCGTTACGTGGTATTTAACCGCACCGGTGTTCCTGTTGATCCTAATCATCTGGATTCTTTGGGCACGCTGGAATGAAAAACATGACAAATTTGTTCTTATTTAATTTCAAGGAGATTTTACAATGAAAAAGACAATTACTACACTGCTGGCAATAATTCTTGCCGTCGGCTTTCTAAGCCTTGATATTGCAACGGCCGGCAAAGGGAATGAACGCAAAGGAAAATATTTTTTCCGCAAAAATTGCAGAGCCTGCCATGTACAAGACGGCAAAGCCGAGGTGTTGAACCCGGACAGCAAAACCATGGCCCAATGGAAAAGGATTTTTGCGAAAGAAAAATATGTAAAATTCGACTGCAAAGATGAATTTGCCAAGCAGTCCAAGGAAGAGATTAACGATATTTACGCATATTTATACAACCATGCGTACGACTCACCTTCTCCGGCCAAATGTAAATAAGTACTCCCTCCGCCATTGAGAAGGTGAAACCTCCCCTGAGAAAGGCGCCGGAGTGATTCCGGCGCCTTTTTCTTTTTTACACTCCCCTGTTTTCATCCTAACTCGATTCTTGAGCCTCGCCCTACACGTATCCTGACCACTTTTGGGGTTGACTTTTTTGTGTGTTTTTAATATTGCCTAACTATAGGGAGATCAAAAATGGGAGGGCGCAATGTTTTCAAAATTCTTAGATATAATACAAGGAGTTTTCAAAAGACCACGCGTAGGTCTTCGCTCGACCATCACTATGCTTGGTATAATCGTCTCGGTAGCAGCATACTACTACATCATTGATATTTACGATCCAGAAAGCAATATTCTCACACGATTCCGGGTATTATCAAGGAACTATACTTTCTTTTCAGGGAGTCCAGGTGGTTTCTATACTCGCATCGGAACAAATCTTGAAAACATCACAAAAGATAGGGAATCACGAATATTGATTCAGAATAAAAAAACAGCCGGTGGATCTGAGAATGCTATCAAAGTCCTAACAACACCTATGTCTTTGGGGCTTATACAGGAGGACACGCTCCGCGAAGGTGACTTCATAAAAAAACAACTCCGCTATATAACACCCATATATCTCGAGAGGATGCACGTATTGTATCGAGTGGACTCAGCAAAAGAATTGGCTCAGCTTTCGGGTGACAGCCCATTACGTCTGTCAGCAGGAACAAATTTAGAAGTCCTTAAATTTTTTGCGAGGTCGAAAATCAATGCTGGCCCGGTCGGGAGTGGTACTCGAGTTTTGACCAGTTACATTCTGAGCGAAATCAACACTCAACTTCGTGGCCATAAGAACATTAAGCTTACTCAACAAATCTTTGGACATCCTACAGCTGAGGCATATGACAAACTCCTCAAGGACAATGAGGATGAAAAAATCGATATAGTTTTTACCATTGCTGGAGCTCCATTGCCAGAGGTCCTTAAGCTACTCGAGAACGAAAAGCATAAAATCAGGCTTTTAAGTATTGATCCATCCTTTGTTGCAAAAATAAATAAAAGTTACGGCGCAAATCTGCGGGCAACAGATTTCAAGGGAATCTATTCATTATCAAACCAACCAGATGTTGCCACAACAGGATCTTATGCATTTTTGGTAGCCCACCGTGATGTACCCAATTACGATATTCTAAAAATCCTCGAAATACTATACCAAAGCCGAGATAAAATAAGACTCGACATGGGATTAAAGCCTGATAGCCATTTTCAACTCAAAGAATTTGACTTCTTCGGATCGTTTCAAGCGGAACATCAAGAATCGCAAATTAAAACATTACGGAACATCCTATTCTTTCTAGTCTCTGTAACTGTTTCGGCTGTGGGTGTAATAACTTTCCTTGTTTGGATAGTTTCAAGCATTAAACAAGGTGCTTACTTTAAGGAAATTAACCAGATCTGTACCTCTGTATTTACTAAAGAACCAAAACTCAAGCCGCACAATAGTGTGTTCTGGATCCCTCAAATAGAAGGAAATCAGAGCATGGCAATATCTGTTTTGGTCACCGGCCTACGCGATGCTCATTTTTTACAATCGATTATATTTCATGACTATCGAACTGGAGTTATCATGGATCAGCACCATAGAAATCTTTTTGATAATCTTAATAGAATTATCAGCAAGATGAGCGATCAACTTGACAGGAGAATAAATGAGGCACTTGACGGTGGACTAAAAAAGCTGACTCGCGTTGATCTCCGTGCATTCTATACTGCAGGCTTCCTAAAAGAAAATGCCTACAGAACACTACTTGCATCACATTTCGAGAGGGAAAAAAAATCAAAACAACATAGCAATTCACTTAAGTGAACGCTTAAAACCTGAAACGACACATAAAACACTATAATGGTTTAGGCTATAAGAACGACTTGAAAGGATGGTCGGCATTAATTAATGCATGGGATAAGGTCGTTGGTATGCTGAGAAAAAATACACCTGAGCAGAGCCTTCCTTTCTCTGCTTCTCTAATGTTTGATGAAATAGTAAAAAGCCCGATTCCATCGTTGTGTAGCCATGTAATCCCTTGATACTTCATGGCACGTTGACCGCTTTCCCGAATTTATACAAGTGTGTCAATGATTAGCTGGCAAAAAAGACAATGGCCCAATGTATTTGGAGCACCGGATGATACAAAACCGAAATACAATGCCGATAAACTCCTTTTCTTTTCCAGAAACCTAGCCAAATGCTCTAGACATTGCCATGTCCTTTTAACATTGCAACCCATTGCCCGAACAATGATTTGTAATCGGTTTCTCCTTTCTTCAGAAACAGTTTGAGGTTATCGACATCTTTATCGTTTACCACCATATTGACACTATGGGTAAGTGCCTCGAGGTCAAACAGGGTGTTAAACTCCGGCCCGACCAAAACATATTGCATATAGCGGCGCTTTGACATGGACATGGTGCGAATGTGTGAGTGAAAAAGGGATTGTTCAAGAGGGACTCCCTCAAAGTCCACATGGTAGACTGTGGCGGCGAAATTGACAAAACGCATTCTTTCTATGGCATCTTGCGGTGAATCTGCAATAATAGGCTGATAAAACATTTCGACAAAGGCTGCAGACACTGCATCCCGCACCGGTCCATCCGGCATCAGGATCAAAGCCATTGGGATATCCTTTATCTCATCACTTTCCTTGATATCGGCGCTGAGCAACCATTTTATATCCTGGGGTTTGGGGGGCGACAGGTTTGACTTTTTCTGCTTCGGCAGTCCTTTTTTGCGTTGTGATACTGTACCGTCCACATCAGCGCCTAACTCAATGGGCTTATGACACTGCGGGCAAGCAATTTTCAAAACTCCACCCGGTTGAAGGCCTGCCAAAGCGCTTTCCACCTTTGCCTGCTGCGACTCATTGAGATTTAAGTCTTTATTACAGTGTGGACATTGTTTGACCATGAAATTCTCCTTCCGGTTTCATCCTGCCGATTGGGTAAAAATGTATCAGTATAATTAATACATGGAAAACTCGTCTTTCTCTTTACGGTCCATGCCAAGATCGGTAATGTCTGTGGTTGCCTCACCGCGGGCGGCCTTGATCTGATCGAGACCCCGACCGAGGGCACTCCGGCGTGAGCAGTAGCCCAAGGCTGTTTCTTCAGTAATCAACCCATCCTCAAAAAGATCCAGGATATGTTTGTCAAAAGTCATCATGCCTTGGGAAGAACCGTCTTCTATAATGTCGTAAAACGTTTTGCCTTCGGACTCGCCATTCATGATAACTTCATTGATCCGCAGGTTCATGCCCATTATCTCGAACGCTGCAATGCGGCCGCCGCCTATTTTAGGCAGAAGCCGCTGACTGATAACCCAGCGGAGAACGTCATTCAATCGATTACGGACCTGGGCTTGTTCTTTTTCATCAAACATGCCGAGAACACGGTTAATGGTCTGACCACAGTCCACCGTGTGCAGCGTGCTCAGGACAAGATGGCCGGTCTCCGAAGCGGTGAGGCCGATATCCATGGTTTCCCGATCACGCATTTCACCGACCAGAATTACCTTGGGCGCTTGGCGCAAGGCAGCGCGAAGGCCGGAAGAAAAAGAATCAAAATCTCTCCCCAACTCACGCTGGTTAAACGTGGCAAGACTGTGCGGGTGTACATATTCAATAGGATCTTCAAGAGTAACGATATGGATGGGTCTTTCTTTGCTGATCTTGTGGAGCAAGGCGGCCAAGGTTGTCGTTTTACCGGAACCTGTTGCACCGGTTACCAGGACCATGCCATTCAACTCCCGAGTCATCTTGTTAAAAATTGTCGGCAGATTGAGTTTCTGTATGGTTGGAATGCGGGTTTCTAGCTTCCTCAAGACCACGGAAATATGATTTTTCTGAAAAAACACATTGACCCTGAATCTGGACTTCCCTTCCAACCAATAAGAAAGGTCACAGGATCCGGTGGTGACCAGATCGTTGAGCAGCCTCTTGTCTCCGCCAATCAGGTTCAGGGCGAAAACTTCGGTCTGGAACGGGGTGAGTTCAGCAACTTCCGGATTAATCGAAACAGGAACCAATCTTCCATCCGCCTCAACCTGGAGCGGGCGGTCAACAGTCAAATTCAGGTCGGATACGTTATCATAGGCATCAAGCATATTGGCGATCCAATAGTCGATTTCCGGTTGTTTCATACTAAACCCCTCTTGGCAAAATACTTTTTTGGTTGATTTTATCAGCGACTTACAGGCGGCAATACATTAATAATTTTACAATTTTCCACCATGCTCAATCAAGTCAAACTCGCAAAAAGTATGGGACTAACTTGCTGTACCATGTAATATCAACTAGTTACAACGCTGTGCCTAGACGAATTCAAAAAAATTTACGAAACTCCATTCATTTATTTCTTCAGAAGGAAATACACTTTTCCGGCCTCCTTCATCACGCCGGCTGCAATTTCGGCGTACGAGCCGTTACCCCAAAAGAAATCAACTCGGCCAAAGCCTTTTATAGCCGAGCCGCTGTCTTGATTGAGGACAAACCTGTTGAGAGGTATCCATCCTTCAATATTGCCCCCTTCATCTACGACCGGTTTCTGCGTTTCCAAGTAGAACAAAGCACCAGGAGGGAAACAACTCTGATCCATTGCCACGGAACGGCCAGGAGTCAGTTCACGGCCGATGGAACCCACTGGGCCAGAGTCTCCCCATTTGAAAAAAACAAATGATTCATTGTGGTGAAGAATACGTTGCCGATCTTCCGGGTGTTCTTCCAAATACTTGACAATTCGAGGCAAAGTAACCGTTGCGAGGGCCATTTTCCCTTCATCGGCCAGCAGCCGACCTATGCTCTTATAGGGTCTGCCGTTTTTGGCGGCAAAATGAACCCCCCTTATCCTGCCGTCTCGCAGTCTCACCCTTCCTGATCCCTGGATATGAAGAATAAAAGCCTCAATCGGGTCGGCCAGAAAAACAAGTTCTTGGCCAACCAATAGCTTCGCGGTCTCAATCTCCTTACGAGTCCAATAAGGGAGAATCCTGCCTCCTTCTTGCCTGCCATATCGCAACGAGGCAGAATGATTCACAATGAGGTCCGGCGGAACTTTATATAACGGATACAAAAATGGGGATCTTTTTTCCAGGCTTCCATCAAGGAGAGGTTCAAAATATCCGGTCACCAGCACATCCGGTGATTCCATATCAGGTGTGACCAGACATACCTCAAAATCTCTATAGAGCGTTTCTGCTAATTCCTCAGGGGCATCTGTATTTTTTACAATTTTGTAAAAATGATGTAATGACTCAAGGATATCGCGGGAACCCACCTGGCGGCCACAGAGTGTATAGGGAGTTGCATATTGCTTTTTCTTTACATAATCAATACTTGTTTGAATCGCCCTGGCCAGTGAGTCCTTGTCGGCATCATCGGAAAAATGAAACGATGCACTGCTCCGCGAAAGGATTTGCGCATTGCAAAGGGAATACTTGAATGCAAACGAACACAAGAAAATAAGGAAAAAAACAAGAAAAGAGAGAAACTGCTTTTTATTACAAATTCGTAAACAATTTTGCATTTATTGAGAGTTGCTCAAAAGGAAAAAACTTTTATAACACATTATAAACAATAACCTTTTACCTGTTGGCAGTTCATAAGAAATTGGCGTGCGATTTTTATAATAACAGCCAGATAGGCATAAGGATCTTGACGACATGAGGCAACTGGGAATGCTTATGCTGGTCAAAAAGCAAAGTAGTTGATCTGTATTAAAAAGGCTTTTTCATTTTTTCAGCCAACTCAACAACAGCCATGGAGTAACGGTTTGAGTTGTTCCATTTCGTGATAGCTTGAAAATTTGGGTAACCCGCCACAAACCGCATTTTACCGTTTTCAAGCTCCAGGCCAACAATGGTCAGATACTGACCATGTGGTGGTGGTGTTATTGAGGTCATTTGCTGATCTTCTCTTACTGTTTTCCAATGAACCAAGCCCTTTCTGCCTTTTTCCCGGGCATTTCGCAGCCGGGAAGACTTAAGTGTGCTGCCGAGTTCACGGTAAATGGGAGCCTGAAACGACCAGTCAAACTTTTTGAGGTAGTTGGCAATACTTGCCAGGATGTCAGGGATTGAACGCCAGACATCTCGCCGGTTGTCACCATCGAAATCCACAGCATATACCCGGAAACTTGATGGAATGAATTGCGTCTGTCCAAAAGCACCGCCGTATGAACCAGTGACCGCAAGAGGATCAACATTGTTTTCGCGACAGAGAAGCAAGTATTCCACAAGCTGTTTGCGGTAAAAGCTCCTTCTGCGAGGATAGGCATCGAACAGAGTATTCAGGGTCTGGAACATGTTGAAAGCACCTTCATACCTTCCATAACGTGTTTCAATGCCCCATATAGCGACTATGATTTCCCGCTCCACACCAATTTCTTTCTCAATACTATCGAACAGGATACGATGCTTTTTTAACAGTTTTTTCCCTTCTTTGATAACATCAGGGGTAATGAAGCGAGGATAGTATTCATAATATGGCTTCGCCTCCCATTGCGAATCCATGAGTTCCAAAACCCTCTTTTTGATGGAGATCCCGGAAAACAACCGGGCGAGTTCATCTTCGGAAAACCCGTGCCGCAAACGCATTTCTTTGAAAAAGCCTCTGTAACGGGGTTTGGAAAGATCAATCGCCTGTCCGTCTTCCACCAGGTCAGCCGCCTTGGGCTTTTCAGCAAAGCAATGCACTGGCAAACACAGTGCAGCTGTCACGATAATGCTCAATAGAATTCTGTAACGAATGGTCATTTTGAAAAAAAACTTTTAAAATCATTGACAAAAATATCGAGCTGTTCCTCTGGCAGGGCGTTGATCCCGGCAGCCGCTGCCCGGCCACCCCCGGTTGGAAATGCCCGGCACAACACATCGGCCCCTGTTCTCTTGTTTAATGGTGCCCGTACACTTACCATAAACGTTTTGTCATTATTATCAACAAGCAATGCATGGGCATGGTCAGGCAACTCCCTGGCCTTTTCATTACTGAACACCCCAGCAACTCTTCTACTCCAGGGTTCTCCGGTAAATTTGAAAATTCTCCCTACAGATCCTTCCCAAAGAGGATCCTGGTTGCGGGCAATTTGCATGTCACTGTGAAAACCGTCTTGCAATTCGGACAAGGTTTCAGAGTGAAAATAAAATTCCAAAGGATCTTCATAGTGTCTGACCGCATCATACAACGTTTCCGGGGAAAAATGCAGGTCTGCAACCGTTTTTCCATAGCCGTTGTAGTTGATCAACTCACCAAGTTCCCTGAGACAGTTTGCCTGGTCTTCGGTGAGACCCAAGGTCATGGCAAGAGACCTTGCGGCATCATGGAGGTTGTCACCAAATCCGGCCACTACTGCCCATGCTCTGTATCGTCCCTTCAAGAGGCGATCCACTATTATTGCGGTGCATACATCCGGCGCCACATCGATATGGGCGGTAAGATTAGGCGAATCGGGTATTGACCCGGGATAATGGTGGTCGATATACAATACAGTATTATTTCCCAGCAATGCGGTAAGGTCCGATTTATTGGATTCCATGGAGATATCAAGCACTGTAAGCTCCGCATTTTTTGCATTGCTGACTTTTTGTAATAACCGGATATCCCTCTTAACTCCTGTCACCAGGGTGGCTGTGCGGGGCTCTGCAAGCCGCAACTGATGCAGAGAGCAAATCCCATCGGCGTCACCGTTAAAAACATCTATATACATACTCTTACGTCCTATCACCTTAGAAGCCGCTTTTCCCCATCTCAAAGCTCTTTCCCAGTCCGGACAGGGAAAAAAGCACCATCACCTTAGTATCATCGGCATCTTGGGCAAAGGCAATCTCTACGGCCCAACAATGGGGACTGTATTGTATTCCAATTGACTCATACACCGTGCGGTCGGTTATCAGTGACCTGGTCGTCTCAGCTTTTATGGTAAATTCATCAAGCACTTTAACTTTGGCAGAAAATTTCAGGTCACGGCGGCTGCCGCGTAAATAATTGTAATCCATTGCCACACTGTTTCCATCTTTTTTAGTATAGCGGGTTTCAAAATCGTATTGCGGCACCCTTTCACCATATACGCTTAAACGGGTGCGATACCTGACATACAATTCTTGCAAAGGATAGAGTAGAAGGTCAAAATTTATATCGGTAAAAGGCCTGTCTTCATTAATGTTATATGACTGACTGGTCTTGAAATAGCCGAGGTACCTAGCAGACGGCCCATTTTCCGTTGCTGCGCTTCCTGCCTTGAAATAATTATTCAGCTCATAGGTCACCAGATTCTTTTCCTCTATGAGATCGTCCGCATCCAGCTGGGGCAGATCACTCTGGTCTTCCGTATCCACATAAAGGTATTCAATATTGGGCCTGAAGGTGTGGTTCAACCAATCCAGGGTTTTCAAATCGAAATCATAATCACGAGTCAACACCATAGCAGTATTGGTCCTGAATTCAAAGGCTGTTCTGTTTTTATCCTGGGGGTCTTGCCAATACTCTTGATTGGCATCACTATAAGACTCCACGCGATACAGAGTTTCCCGGGCCACACCGGACATCCTGCCCTCAAATAGGCTGCCCAATGGCAACCTTGTCGTCAACCTGGGATTGAGATCTACGCGGTGATAACCCAATCCCTCTTCCCGCCAGTAATTCACATATTCAGCCCCCCAGTCCAGGGTGATGGGAGTTTTGAACAGCATTGGATGGCTGTTCCACAAGATTCTCGGCAAGGCATGCACTGCAGTCTCTGGTGAGACCGTATCCTCGTTGTCATCAACTCCTCGCAGTTCACCGCTTAAGATGGTCGTGTCCCTAGTAGAAACCAACTGCAAGGTCGATTCACGAAAAGGAATGGACTCTTCCTGAAAGCCTCTGCTAAAATTTTCTACAAAATCAGCATTGTTCTGGGCAAAACCTGTCATACCTGCCCTGTATTCCTGGAGATAATCCCGGTCGGAAACCAGGTCGACATCCAGCTTCGCCTGCAAATTTTCAGAGATTTCATGGTCAGCTTTGCCGCGCAACCAGTAACGGTCATGCTGGTCACGGAGAAATCCATCTGATCTGAAATCGTCATTAATGGTATCAGATGTGGTATCGTGCAGATAATTGACCGCAAAAGTGCCCTTTGATTCGAAGTCATTAACATACCGGAATTCCAGCCCTAAGAATTCGCCTTTTTTTTCCAGATATCCTGGATAAAGCGTCGCATCATAGCTGGGAGACAAATTGACAAACAAAGGTGCTATAAAGCCCAGACCATCGCGGTCGGAATGGGACAGTTCCGGAAAGAGGAAGCCAGACTCTCGCTTGGTCTTGACAGGAAAAATGAGGTACGGGGTATACAAAACAGGGACATCTTTGATCCGGAAGGTGGTGTGTTTGAGAAACGCATAGCTGTCAACTGTCATTCTGACATCAGCGCTTTTAAACGACCAGGGGAATTTTTTCCCCGGCTCAACCCGACAAGCGGTAATCCAGCCGTCCTCAAAATGATAGGTCAGCTCCCCGCTTTTTTCTACTTCTTTCCCGGAAAAATATAGATTGTCCTCCTCAAAAAAGAAGGTCGTGCTCTTAAGATTACCCGTCTGTTTTTCCAGATCAATGAACGCTTCCTGGGCGGTAATCTCCTGGTCTTCTGAGCGCAGAAACAGATTTCCCCTGGCACTGATAGAACCGTTTTTTCTGTCATATTTGATCCAGTCCGCCTTGATCTCAAGGGGCTTTACCCCGGGCTCTTTTTGCCGCTGCAGGATAACATTGCCTTCAGCGATGATATCTTCCGAATCCATATAACTCGTAAAACGGTCAGCTGATATCTGCCAAGGAGATGACAGCAACTCCTCTGCCAAGGCCCCACCTTCCAATAACCAATACCCTCCCAGCAGTGTAAAGAGCAGGAAACTGACAAGAATAAATGAGGATTTCTTTTTGCGCCTCACACAACACCGCACCCGACAAACCCCACAGAACACCTTCTTTCCTATTTGAGCACTGCACCGGAACTGCCGGAAGAAACTTGCCTTGCGTAGCGGGCGACATAACCGGTGGTGATTTTAGGTGATGGCGGCTGCCAATGAGCTTTGCGGCTTTCAAGCTCTTCTTGCGGCACCTCAAGCTCAATGGACTTGCTTGGAATATTAACCGTAATAGTATCACCTTCCCGTACAAGGGCGATAGGACCCCCTTCCGCAGCTTCGGGAGAAACATGCCCGATGCAGGCACCTTGGGTTCCACCGCTGAAACGGCCGTCGGTAATTAGGGCGACGCTTTTGCCAAGGCCCATGCCTATTATTGCTGAAGTCGGTGAAAGCATTTCCGGCATACCAGGACCTCCCTTGGGTCCACAGTAACGGATAACCACTACATCGCCTGAGTTTATTCTGCCCCCGAGAATGGCTTCCAGGGCTTCCTCTTCAGAATCATACACCCGAGCAGGTCCTGAATGTTCAAGCATCTCATCAGCCACGGCCGACTGTTTGACTACCGAGCCTTCCGGGGCAAGATTCCCATACAATACTGCTATACCACCCACATGGTGATAGGGATCAGCAACTGATCTGATGATTTCACGGTCACGAACCTTCACAGCTTTAAGGTTTTCTCCAAGTTTGCTGCCGGTTGCGGTTTGCACATCAAGATTCAAACCCTTATTTGTGCCCATTAATTCATGCATGACGGCCGACACGCCGCCGGCCTCATCAAGTTGCTGGAGACTGTGCGGTCCGCCCGGTATGAGGCTGCAAAGATGAGGCGTTCTGGCACTCACATCATTGAAAAGATCAAGGGGCAGATCAACTCCGGCTTCCTGGGCAATAGCCGGAACATGGAGAACTGTATTGGTAGAACATCCCAGGGCCATATCAACAGCCATGGCATTTTCAAAAGCCTTTATGGTTGCAATATCTCGTGGCCTGATGTTTTTTTCCAAAAGATGCAGCACAGCCTTCCCGGCATACTTTGCCAGCCGCAGACGTGCAGCTGAGACCGCCGGAATTGTGCCATTTCCAGGCAATCCCAAGCCAAGGGCTTCAGTGAGGCAATTCATGGAATTGGCGGTAAACATGCCGGCACAGGAACCGCAACCGGGACAGGCAGCTTCTTCGAGTTCACAAAGCTCTGCTTCGGTCATGGTATTGGCCTTGACCCTGCCGACTCCTTCAAAAACACTGACAAGATGGACGTCCTTGCCCTTGAAGCGACCGGTCAGCATGGGCCCGCCACTCACCATAACCGCCGGGATATTCACCCGAAGCATTGCCATGAGCATGCCGGGCACGACCTTATCACAGTTGGGAACGAGCACCAGGGCGTCAAAAGGGTGGGCCTCAGCCATAATCTCAACGGAATCAGCAATGACCTCCCTGCTGGCCAAGGAATATTTCATGCCTTTGTGGCTCATGGCTATGCCATCGCAAACACCTATGGTGCCAAAAGATATTGGCGTACCGCCTGCCAGTCGAACACCTGTTTTTACCGCCTCAACTATCTTGTCAAGATGGATATGGCCTGGTATTATCTCATTGTGGGCATGCCCAACGCCGATCAATGGCCTGTTGATCTCATCATCGGTATACCCCATGGCCTTAAAAAGAGAGCGGTGAGGAGCCTTTTCTAAACCTTTCTTTATAATATCGCTGCGCATTATCTTTTTCCGTTTGCAAGTTAATAAGAGTGAATTATTATTATCCTATAAAAAAAAGGAACGCGGTTCATCTACCATATAATTTCGAGGGGTGACAACAAATCCGTGTTATGCCATGACGGACACAAGTCCCTTTTCACAATGAAGAGATTACAACGAAACAACGCGATCAATTCCAACAGTAACTAAATTTATCAATCATTGTGTGTTCATGTAGAGTGAGAAATCTACGCTTACCATTTAGGTGTGTCAAGGCAAAAGTCCTCATTAAACCATATACCCACAAAACATCAGGGTGGATTTTGCTTATAATGCTTTTGCAGGGACCAATTACCTTCATGCAAATCAGATTCCTGCAACAAGCCGTTTGGGTTTACCAACCCGACTGCTATTGACCCGTTCCCAGTGAGAATAGTCTTTTTGGTGTGATTTATGAAATATCTGTTTGGCCCTGTGAACTCCAGGCGCTTGGGGCTTTCCTTGGGGATTGACCTGCTCCCCTTTAAAATCTGCAATTATAACTGCATCTACTGTGAAGTGGGCCCCAATAGCATTTTCACCAACGAACGTAAAGAGTATGTCCCTGCCAAAGATATTATCAGCGAGATCGATGTTTTTTTGGCAGACGAATCCACGCTGCGCTCTTTAGATGTTTTCACTATCACCGCTTCCGGAGAACCGACCCTTAACAGCGGCCTTGGGAAGGTTATCCGTCATATTAAGGGGCACACCAATAAACCGGTTGCAGTACTCACAAACGGCTCCCTTTTCCATTTAGCCGAGGTGCGAAAAGATCTTTTGCAGGCTGATATCGTTATTCCTTCCCTTGATGCGATAGCACCGAAAAGTTTTCGAAAAATTAACCGCCCGCTTACTGATGTCAAGCCTCATATACTAGTTGAGGAGTTACATAAATTTAATAAAAATTATAAAGGTAAGTTTTGGCTTGAAATTTTACTGGTTAAAGATGTAAATGACTCAGAAAAAGACCTTAGCGCCCTTAAAGAGGCAATAGCATGTATTCAACCGGACAGGGTTCAGCTCAATACAGTGGCCCGGCCGCCGCTGGAATCCTTTGCAAAACCATTGAGCAGATCTGAGTTGGAAAAAGCGGCTGAGCACCTCTCAGAATCTATTGAAATTATAACTGATTATGACAAGATACATGATGACACCTGTCGGTCCGCGGCCTCTGGAGAGGTGCTGAACATGCTTAAACGTAGGCCCTGCACTTTTAAAGATATATGTCTGGCTCTCAATCAGACGCCGGAAAATATCGATGCTCGGCTTGCAAAACTTTCACAACGTAACCTGATTACGATAAAGAAACATAATGGCAAAGAATACTATCAATCAAGAAAATGAATCAAATGGGCAAAAGAACCAAGAAAACGACGAATCTTCCTCGCTGTTAAGCAAACTTGGCCAGTGGCTTGCCCCTAAAAAGAAAAAGACCGATGAGGGTATGGAGATTGAAAAAATATCCTCTGTCTCTAAGGCCCAATTTTCACTATCAACTCCGATCACCACAGAGTCAGGGCAAGCTGATAAAAGCACCCGACATACTTCCAAGGCATCCATTGCAGACCATAGCCGTAAGAGTGGTCGTCCCCCGAAAATAACACCCTCCCGCCACCCTGAACAGAAACCAACTCAAAAAGCTCCCAGGAAAACAACCCGGAGAGCTCCTCCCCCTTCAAAAAATGACAAAGGAATAACCAAGGCCGGCGCGACTGTGCAAAGACTGCTCATCAACACCGATGAACCTGAAGAGTGTCGCATTGTTTTACTTGAAAACCGACGCATTGAATCCTTCTATGTGGAAACGGTAACCCATGCGCAAACCAAGGGGAATATATATAAAGGCAAGATCACCTCGGTTGAATCCAATCTGCAAGCGGCGTTTGTTGACTTTGGTGAAGCCAAAAACGGCTTTCTGTCCTTTGGTGAAATCCATCCCGAATACTATTACAAAGAGGTTCAAGAGGGGACCCACTGGAAACAGCTCAGTATCCAGGACTTTGTCCGCAAAGGCCAGGACGTTTTGGTAGAAGTTGTCAAGGAAGCAACCGGGACAAAAGGTGCCAGCCTCACTACCTATCTATCCATGCCCGGCCGCTATCTTGTTCTGCTGCCGGGAAGTGACAGTGCCGGTATTTCAAGAAAGATCGAGGATGAAAGTCAGCGGACCAGGCTGCGCAAGATGATCAACAGTCTTAAACGACCGGAAGGAATCGGATATATTATTCGCACTGCCAGTAAAGACATCACCCAAAGGGGTTTGTCACAGGACATGCGTTATCTTCTGAACCTTTGGAAGGAGATCAAAAAAAAAGGCATGGCCAAAAAGGCACCCTCCATGATCCACAAGGAACAGAACATTATTTCCAGGTTTTTGCGCGACCACTTCACCACTGATATCAGTGAAATAGTTGTTGATAATCAGGAAGCTCTCCAACAGGTTAAAAGTTTCCTGGACCTCCTTCCCGATCGACAGAAAACTCCCAATGTCAAACTCCATTCGGAATCGCAACCCATATTTTCTTACTATGATGTGGAGAAACAAATTGAGCAGATATTCCAGCCGACGGTAAGATTGCCATCAGGCGGGTCAATCGTCATCAATCCCACCGAAGCTTTGGTGGCCATCGATGTAAATTCAGGACGTACGGCCAAGGACAAGAGTTTTGATGAATCCATTTTTCTTGCCAATATGGAGGCTGCGGAAGAACTTGCCAGGCAGCTCAGGCTCCGGGATCTTGGCGGGCTCATTGTCGTTGATTTTATTGACATGCGGGACCAGCGCCATATCCGCGAGGTTGAAAAGAGACTGAAAAACAGCATGAAAAGAGACAAGGCCAAGGTTGACACAAGCCGTATATCAAAGTTTGGCCTCATGCAGATATCCCGCCAGAAAATGGCTTCGCCGGTACAAAGAGGATCGTATAAAATTTGTGAGCACTGTCAGGGCCGCGGCATGGTGAAGTCGGTTGAAACACATGCGCTCGCTTTCTTACGACGCTTGCAGGTGGCGGTTACCCAAAAAAATATGCAAAGGGTGGAATGCAGTCTGCCGCTGACAGTCGCCCAATACGTGCTCAACAACAAGAAGGAAGACCTCATCGAGCTTGAAAAACGCTATCATGTGAGAATCAATATCAAACCCGATCCGCAAATGACACCTTCTGACGAAAAAATTGAAGTGTTTAAAGAATAAGAAATAGCCGCACAGAATATCAATAAAGATAATCCCGCAAAAAGTCGGGAAAGCGGTTAACGTGCCATGTAATTTCAAATAGTTACAACGTATTACATCGGTGAAATGGCAACAATTCCTCAAAAAATTCCGGCTGGACTTATCGCCTATGTCATCGCAAGGGAATAAGGTTGTCAACGCGTCCGCGTAGCAAGACAAATCGTATTTTTTACGATTTCATCAATAAAGGCCGGACAGCTACCCTTATCCGGCCTTTTTTTATATCATATATATTTACAATAAAATCTCAGAATCCCTGACTCCGAAACATGATTCCAGGGATTTGCAAAGCATCCCCAAATTTTGCAATGATACCGAACAAGAGCGAGCCATTTCAGTGCCTAAAGTTAAAGGAAATATACCCCTCAAGGGGGCACTGAAAATAGTCTGATTAGAAAAATACAATGACTTTAGGCACTCAATCGGCATCATGACAACTTCTCCCGAGGTCAGGTCATCTGAATCTATCCAGCGGCTGGTGGAGTGAAAATACGCTGCCCCAGTTCTTGGTCCAGGACAAAGAGCCCACTGGCATCCCCGCCGATGAGCTTTAACTTTTGCAGCACATCACCGGCGCTGGCCTCCTCCTCCACTTGCTCTGAAACAAACCATTGCAGGAAAATGTTGGTGGCGTGATCCCGTTCATCAAGAGCAAGATTGACGAGATTATTTATAAGTGAGGTTACCTTTTGCTCATGTTGCAGCACATTTTCAAAGACAGCCAAGGGAGAAGCCCATTCTGTTGCCGGCTGTTCGATGGGTGTCAACAAGATCCTGTTTCCCCGTTCATTGACATAATCAAACATTTTCATGGCATGAAAAAGTTCTTCCTGAGCCTGTGCCTTCATCCAGTTTGCACAACCCGGCAGTCCCTCTGCCGCAAAATAAGCGCCCATTGACAAATACAGATAGGACGAATAGATCTCGGCATTAATCTGCTCATTAATCGCTTTTTCCATGGTATCGTTCATCATAATCAGCTCCTCCAATGTCCATGAATATTGCAGTATGCCCTGGCAGTAATCTGATCAGCATCAATATTGAATACCGCTTCCGGAGCATCTCCCGGCTTGAGAAACTGGCAATATGCCTTTGCTCCTGCAATTGCCTCTATCCATTCAATACAATGCTTCTCCTCCATGGGATGCGGCACTGCACCGACCTTGACCTTGAAGCCGCCGTCAATCTTCTCGATGACCGGAACATGTTTTTCCTTTGCAGCATCTACAGTATTTTCAGCCTGCACAACCATGGGCTGACCACAGCAGACAAGTTCGCCATCTCCACCATGCATGACTTCAATTATATTTCCACACACGTCGCACTTATAAACCTCTAGTTTTGCAGCCATACTCAACCTCCTTATTTAAATTTTGTAGCATTCTTAAAATTAGGAATGCATCGATATAACTATGTTGAAGCTTATGTGCTTGAAATTAGACGACACACTAACAGTATGCCCGACCCTTTCCAGAAGCATCAATTTCCACAACCTGGACAACGTATACTAAAGAATCATGGGGGATAATTATTCAAAAAACAAGGGGCAGTTTAAAACAGCCCCTATTGAGTTTCCGAATTGGAAACACTTAGTTCTAACGATCTCCAAGTCTACGATTTTCCGAATGGGAACTATTTAATAATTCTCACCGATTAATTCAAAATGGGCCTGGGCATGTGCGCATGCCGGGCAAGTGTTCGGAGCCCCATCCCCTCCATGGACATATCCGCAATTACGGCACTGCCATGTGACCTTTTGATCTCTTTTGAAAACTTTGTTTGTCTCAATGTTAGCAGCAAGCGCCCTGTACTGCTTTTCGTGTTGCTTTTCAGCCACGGCAATTGCTTCAAAGGCCCTGGCAATTTCAGCAAAGCCTTCCTGCCGGGCAACTTCTGCAAAACCAGGGTACATTGAAGAATATTCATAATATTCACCGGACGCTGCTTCCAGTAAATTTTCTTGGGTGGTTCCAATTACGCCTGCCGGAAATCCAGCCGTTATTTGTGCCTCTCCACCCTCAAGGAACTTGAACAAGCGCTTGGCATGCTCCTTCTCCTGATTGCCTGTTATTTCGAACCGCGCTGCTATTTGGACATATCCATCTTTTTTAGCCTTGGAAGCAAAATACGTATACCGATTTCTAGCCTGAGATTCACCTGCAAAAGCTGTGAGCAGATTTTTTTCTGTTTGGGTACCCTTCAATGATGCCATGGATCTCCTCCTTTAGTATTAATATTGATAACCATTACTATCTATTAAACACAAAACAATCTAGCAACATTTTTTTTAAAAATATTTTTTGTCCAGAATTATTTTTCAGGAAGCTTTGTTTTTTCTGCCTTTGTTGTTCCCTGTACCCTTGCAGCCAGGGCAAATGCCCATAAATTCGAGACGATGCCGCAGCACTTCGAAACTGGTCATCTTTTGTGCTTCAGAGTCAACTTTATGGTTAGGCTTCATCTCAATATCTGCAACCTTATTACACTCCACACAACGGATATGGTAATGGTTTTCAACGGTCCCATCAAATCGTTTCTGAGTGCCGCCCACATCTAATTTTTGAATTATGCCGCAATCAGACATGATCTCCAAATTTCGATACACTGTTCCAAGACTGATTTTAGGCATACGTTTTCTGACCATTTGGTATATCTCATCCGCAGTTGGATGACTTATCACCTTGCGCAGCTCATCCAAGATAATCTGGCGTTGCTTGGTAAGACGTAAATTCTGGGCCTCAAACATAACGTAACCCCTCAATGGCATGATTTTGATCATCTATCATGATACAATCTGCAAAAACTCCCCTTCAACCAAAAATAGGATGTTATACTCATCTTCCCAATTTTTCAATTTTTTTCACAACAATAAAGACGTTTTTTCACAAAGTAACTCTAAAAAATCTCTAAAAACACCATAACAATTAACACCCATCACTATCCAATTAAAATTCTACTCTCCGAAATAAAAAGCATTTTCTCATTATATGTTTTTCTAAGCATTTGCAGCCGTCTCTTTTATTGCTTGAATATATTTGATGAATTGCTCTATAACTACTTGCAGTCTAATAGTTTAATATCTATGTTCTCGAACTCTGCAAGAGGCATCGTCTATAAAAAATAAGCGAATTATCTTGCTCTATCCATAATACTCTTTACTGATCGCTTCATCAATTAGCTACTTTCTCCACTAAATTGAACTATCGTGAACCAATGAGCAACATTATCACACTCACAACTGATTTTGGCTACTTTGACGAATACGTCGGCCTCATGAAGGGAGTAATTCTCTCCCATTCACCCACTTTACAAATTGTTGACCTAACGCACGCCATCCCAAGACATAATATTGGCCATGGAGCTTACGTATTGCATGCGGCTAGCCATTTTTTTCCTCCTGAAACCGTGCACATTATCGTGGTAGACCCCGGCGTAGGCAGCACCCGTCGCATTGTATTGCTGGAAGCCAAAGGCCAAAGATATATTGGCCCTGACAATGGAGTCTTTACCCTCTTTATAGTTAACAATGAATGTTCGCGGGCCTTTCTCATTACCAATGAAACTCTGTTCCGCAAGTCGGTAAGCAACACATTTCACGGCCGTGACATCATGGCGCCGGTGGCTGCTCGTATTTGCACCGGCATGCCGCTCCAAGAAGTAGGGCCAGAAATTAAAATCAGCGAATTGAAAAGTGTTCCTTTGCCATCTATCCACCTTCTTCCTGCAGGGAAGGGGCTCATTGGCTCGGTTGTCTCCATTGACAATTTTGGCAACAGTACAACCAACATTACTCGTGAGCAATGCCGTGACCTTTTTAAGGATATACCATTGAACAATATTTCCGTTACCATAAAAAATCATCGCATCAAAGGCATTACAACTTCATATGCCAACGTGCCGCAAGGATCAGTACTCGCCATTTTTGGCAGTCGGGAATATCTTGAGATTGCCATCAATCAAGGAAATGCTGCGCATGCATTGCAGATACAAGCCGGGGACAATGTGGAGCTCAAAGTTGACGGCCCCTTTAAAAGTCAGGAAATCGGTTAACGTGCCATGTAATTTCAACAAGTTAAACATAATACATCGATGAACTGGTAATAGCTTTGCAAGAAATCCCATCTGAACTTATCGCCTTTTCATCGCAAAAAATAAAGGCGGTTAACGCGTCCGCGTAGCAGACAAATCGTATTTTTTACGATTTCATCAAAGCCCCCTAAAAAAGGTTGACAAAAAAAGGTTAAGCATTAAGTTAACAACTAAACCATCCAAAAGGAGATGCTGTGGACCAAAAACATATAAATAATGTATCGGGACTCTTGAAGACAATGTCTCATCCCATTCGCTTAAAAATTCTCTGTCTTTTGATGGAGAAAGAAATGACGGTTGGGGACATCAGGGCGGAAGTAAAAACCACCAAGGCAAATGTGTCGCAGCACCTAACAATCCTGCGCAATCAAGGAGTAATTTCATTCAGGAAGGATGCAAATTTCATTTATAACCGTATTGCTGACGATCGGGTTCTGAAGCTCATTCATAGCCTCAGAGACCTCTTTTGCAAATAGGGCCATTTTAAAAAAAATTTCTTTTCTTTCTTGACCGTTACGCCTTTCAGGGCTGAAACTAAACACTACACTCATTTCCACTATTCACAGGATAGGCACCCATGAAGGCATCAAGATTCATTAATATATCCCTCGACAAACCCAAAACTGTAACCGCAATAATCATGCTGATCAGCCTCATCCTTGGGGCAATGATTGTCAAGGTGCGTGTTGATACCGATCCCGAGAACATGCTCTCTGAACAGGAAGGGGTGAGGATTTTTCATCACCTTGTTAAAAAGGAATTCACCCTCCATGATGTGATTGTTCTCGGGGTAGTAAACGAAACCCACCCGGATGGTGTCTTTAACCCTGCCACCCTGAAACATGTCCAGGAATTAACTGAATTTTCGAAAAAATTAGCCGATCCTGATGATCCTGCCAAAAGGGTGGTCACGCAGAATATCATCGCGCCCGGCACGGTTGACAATATCGAACAGGCCGGCTTAGGCCAGGTCCGCTTCGAGTGGTTGATGAAAGAAGCGCCAACAAGTCGCGAACAGGCCCTTGCCATCCGGGACAACGCCATGTCAAATCCCCTGCTCAAAGGCACCTTGGTCTCGGAAAACGGCAAGGCACTCTGCATATATCTGCCTCTATCATCGAAAGATTTCGCTTACAATGCCCGCAACCAGCTTCTCGAAAAAATAGAAACCTTTGCTGCTGATAACGGCGACACATTTTACATCACTGGACTCCCGGTTGCTGAGGACACCTTTGGGGTGGAAATGTTTGTCCAGATGGCGGTTTCCGCCCCTCTGGCCATGGTCGCCATCTTCCTGCTCATGCTCCTGTTCTTTAAAAAGATGCGCTTGATTATTTCCCCGATGATCGTGGCCATGGTGTCGGTGATTTCCACAATGGGCCTCATGATAGGCACCGGCAACACCCTGCATATCATGAGCTCCATGATCCCCATCTTTTTAATGCCCATTGCCGTAGTGGACTCCATCCATATACTTTCGGAATTTTTTGACACCTATCCGTCAATTCAAGATCGGCGCAAGACCCTTGAGCATGTGATGGATCAATTGTTCATGCCCATGCTCTATACCTCCCTTACCTCGACGGCAGGTTTTGCGTCACTTGCTCTGACTCCCATTCCTCCTGTACAGATCTTCGGCATCTTTGTGGCTTTCGGCATTATGCTGGCCTGGCTGCTCACCATCATCTTTATTCCTGCCTACATTATGATGATGAAAGAAGAAAACCTGGCCGGATTCGGGATTGCCGGCAAGAGCAAAGCAGGAGCCAATGACACCTTAATGTCCCGCATCCTGCGTTGGCTTGGCGGTTTCACTTACAACCGCGCCAAGATTATCCTGGCCCTTTCCATGGTGGCGTTGGCAATATCGGCCTACGGTATCAGTAAAATAACCATCAACGACAATCCGGTGAAATGGTTCAAAAAAGACCATCCCATCCGGGTAGCGGACACAGTATTGAACAGCCATTTCGGCGGCACCTACGAAGCGTATCTTATTCTTGAAACCGCTGAAAAGGAACTCGACATTCAGGGAACTGCAAAGCTTGTAACCAGACAGTTTGAGAACTTCTCTGCTGAAACACAAGACAACAAAGAGATCGCAAGCGAAGCCTTGTCTCTTGTCCGGGAAGCTGCCTCCTCGAGTAACTCCCCTGATGAATTCTTCAACACCCTTACTGATCAAATAGAAGAAAAACAGGACGCAGCCGATGACAAAGCGTATGACATTTGGGCCGACACCTTGGATATTCTGGCCCTGGTGAAAAACCGTGACCAGGTTTTTAAAAATCCTGAGGTGCTGCGCTATGTTGAAGGCCTTCAGGAATATCTTCTTAAAACCGGCGTGGTCGGCAAGAGCAACTCCGTCACCGATGTTGTAAAAAAAGTGTATCAGGAGCTGTTTGAAGCAAAGCAGGAATATTACCGGGTGCCTGATACGGTCAATGCCGTGGCCCAAAGCCTCATCTCCTTCCAGAACAGCCACAAGCCTGATGACCTGTGGCATCTTGTTACGCCGGATTACAAAAAGGCAAATATCTGGCTGCAGCTAAAAAGTGGCGACAACCAGGATATGGAAGCCGTGGTCAAGATGGTTGATAAGTACATTGCCGAAAACCCGCCTCCTGTGCAACTCGATCACAAATGGGCTGGGCTTACCTATCTCAATGTTGTCTGGCAGGACAAGATGGTATCCGGCATGCTGAACTCCTTCTTGAGCAGTTTTGGGGTGGTCTTTGTGATGATGGCTGTGTTGTTCCGTTCCATCCTTTGGGGGGGGCTCGCCATGGTTCCTCTTTCGGTGACCATAGCCATAATTTACGGCCTGATCGGCCTGATCGGCAAGGAATACGATATGCCGGTGGCGGTACTGTCCTCTTTAACTCTAGGATTGGCGGTCGACTTTGCCATTCACTTTCTGGAACGGGCCCGTATGACCTTTAAAAAAATGGGCTCCTGGAAGGAAGCCATCCGCGATATGTTTGAAGAGCCTGCCAGGGCCATCACCAGAAACGTCATCGTAATTGCCATAGGCTTTACGCCACTACTGGCCGCTCCCCTGGTACCTTATCAAACCGTGGGCGTTTTTCTGGCAAGCATTATGGCGACTCTGCTTGAAACGTGGTTATTCAAAAAAATACATACGTAGCGGCATAAATTTGAGTCGCCCAGCCAGGCGAGCACCCTGATGGCATAAAGAACGAGCGAGGAGCCGGTGGAGTCCCGCTCTAGCGGATGAGCAGGTACTGCAGCAAATGAGGAGTAGGATCGGATGTATCGGACTTATGGCGTTGTGTATAAAAAAATTTCCATCACATAGGAGGAAAAGCCATGAATAGAATATTTTTCACCCTGTTAACCGCCCTATCGTTGCTATCTTTTACCAATAATGCTCCGTTTGCAGCAGAAAGCCCAGCGGTTGAGGAAATTGTCAACAAAGCCAATCTTGCCTCGTACTATGGTGGTGACGACGGCCGAGCTGAAATCAGCATGACAATCACGGATTCCCAGGGCAGGAAAAGAAACAGGGAATTTGTAATCCTGCGCAAAGACATCAAGGACGGCGGCGATCAATTGTTTTTCGTCTATTTTAAGAAACCCAGCGATGTCCGCAAGATGGTGTTCATGGTCCATAAGCATCTGGACAAAGATGACGACCGCTGGCTCTATCTCCCGGCCCTTGACCTAGTAAAACGAATCGCGGCTGCCGATAAACGTACCAGTTTCGTGGGTTCTCACTTTCTTTATGAGGACGTTTCCGGCCGTTCCATAGTCGATGACAATCATGAGCTGATCCAAACCACTGGTGATTCCTATGTCTTAAAAAGCACTCCCAAGGATCCGGATAGCGTTGAGTTTTCATCCTACACAATATGGATAGACCGCAATAATTACATGCCGATGAAGGCCGAATACCTTGACAAGGAAGGCCGCAAATACAGAACGGTCGAGGCTCTTCTAATCAAGGACATCCAGGGATTTCCCACCGTTGTGAAGTCCCGGGTCAAAGATCATGTGGCTAAGGGTGAAACCGTTTCAGAGTTTACGAATATCAAATATAACGTTGGCCTTGCTGAGAAAATATTCACAGAACGTTATCTGCGCAGACCCCCCAAGGCGGTAAGGAAATAATCGTAACTTTAGGCACTTTAGGCACCTTAAAAAAATACAAAACCAATGACTAATGTAACAAACATAAATCTTCGATCTCGCAGTACTCCATACATCATAAGTATCCTTTTAGCTGGCTTCTTTGTCTTTCCCGGGGCTTCGCAGGCCGCTCCTTTACAGGATTGGCTCTATGAAGACTTGCATGGTTTTGTGGAAATCCGCAATGGCTGGCGCCTGGATAATGATGTTGACGAAAAGGATGTTTCCATAGCCGAAGCCCGACTGCAGCTTGATTTGAGCAAAGATATCTTCGACGGCTCTATGAAATTCAAAGGGGACCTGGTTGGTGACGCTGTTACTGAGGAATTGCGGCCGGAGCTACGCGAATTGAATTATGGGTTTTCGCCAACCGATATTATGGATCTTAAACTGGGCCGCCAGATACTCACCTGGGGTACAGGTGATTTATTGTTTATCAACGACCTTTTTCCCAAAGATTGGGAATCCTTTTTTATCGGTCGAGACGATGAATACCTGAAAGCTCCTTCGGATGCGATCAAAGGCAGCCTCTTCTTTGACATGTTTGCTCTCGATCTCGTGTATGTGCCTGTTTTTAATAACTCGAATTTCATCGACGGCTCCAGGATTTCCTATTGGAATCCCTTGCTCGGCAGAACAGCGGGAAGAGATTTTATCTTAGAAGATCATGAAAGAAACCAGGTTTTCAGAGATAGCGAATTCGCTGGGCGCCTATCTAAAAATATCGAGGGAGTTGAGCTTGCCTTCTACGGTTATTATGGCTTCTGGAAAACCCCGGAAGGATTTGAACCTACATCCGGGAAAGTGATTTACCCCAGATTGTCCGTTTTCGGGGCCAGCGCGCGAGGAGCAATTTGGAACGGCATAGGCAATGTGGAGTTCGGATATTACGACTCCATCAGTGACAAAAAAGGCACTGACCCCTTTATCCGGAACAGCGAGATACGATTTCTCACCGGCTATGAGAGAGAACTGGCCCGGGAATTTACCGGGGGGTTGCAATACTATTCTGAATACATGCAGGACTACGATGCTTACGAAAGCAATCTGCCGCCTGGCATGAAGAAAGCGGACAAATTCCGCCATGTTTTTACCGTGAGGCTCACCAAGCTGTTGATGAATCAGAACCTGAGGCTTTCCCTGTTTGGCTATTTTTCACCTTCGGATGAGGATGTCTATATCCGTCCCAAGGTCCACTATAAAATTAGCGACAACCTGGCTGCCGAAGCAGGCGGGAATATCTTTTGGGGAACCGAAGACCATACTTTCTTCGGACAGTTTGAAGATAATACGAATCTCTACGCCGGAGTGCGTTGGAGTTTCTGACCATCATTCCTTCAAGGGGACAGGCATGCCTTGGGGAAAAAAAATTTACCCACAGAGATCACTGAGTCCACAGAGAAAAAAGAATAAAAACTCTGTGGACTCAGTGATCTCTGTGGTGAACTCATACCAAGTTGCATTCAAAGAGATAACAAGGCGGCAAGGAGGAGGCCCCGGAGGCGTATATTAAATACGTCGAGGAAGCTGACGACGCAGCCAACAAAGTTAGAATTTGAATGCGACTTGGTATCAAAATGCATATACATATTTTAGGAGGATAATCAATATGGTTGTAAACGACTGGATTCATGTAATCGCCGGCTCATTTATCATGATCAGCCTGGCACTCGGCACTTGGGTGCATCCTTACTGGTATTTTTTCACTGCCTTTGTCGGCGCTAACCTTTTTCAGTTTGGCATTACCAAATTTTGCCCCATGGGAACCATCCTGAAGAAATTAGGAGTGCCCGAGACAAAAGCTTCTTGCCCGACCTCGGCCCAGGGCTGTGCAGCCCAATAGCCAGCTCCAGCCCATTTTTATGGTAAAACTCCCTAGCGCCACAATTTCAAATCACTCCTCACTCTTGGCATATTTACCCATAGATTTAATACTTCCCATCCGGATCAGAGGCGTATGAGTTTTACTTTAAGGAAAGGGCCCTGCCCAAGAAGATTAAAACCTCTATCTCCTCTGTTGGAACGATTCTTGATTGCTTCGCCCATTTCTATCGGGACGGCAAATCCCTCAATGATTACAAAACGGTCTGGTAGTATTATTAACAGACAAGTTCTTTTACCGCAGAAATCACTGAGTTCAAAGAGGAAAAACAAAAAAACTCTGTGCTCTCTGTGTTCTCTGTGGTAAATAAGATGTTTTTACGATTTCAAAATAATTTCTTCTGAATATCATATGTCTACTAAAAATAATACCGATAAGCACAACGACTATTCTGAAAGCCTGCTGGTTCACTTCCGGCGTGTAGAAAGCCTTAAAAAAGAAGCGCTTTCTTTTCCTGCCATTGATCTGAACCAGAAACAGGTTTGTGATCTTGAGCTTCTTTTAAACCGTGCCTTTTATCCCTTGCGAGGATTCCTGAATCAAGCAGACTATGAATCTATCCTCGATACCATGCGGTTGGCAAATGGAACTCTCTGGCCCATGCCCATCTGTCTGGATATTAATGAAACAACTGCGGAAGCCTTACACATTGGTGATCGGTTAGCATTAAATGACGAAGAAGGCTTCATGCTCGCGGTCCTTTCAGTGGAAAGCATCTGGCAACCTGATAAAAAACAGGAGGCCCTTGCTGTTTATGGCACTGACGACCCTGAAAAACATCCCGGCGTCAGGTCGCTATATGATCAGAGTAGAGATTTCTATGTGGGAGGCACCCTGGAAGGATTGCATCTTCCACTCCATTATGATTTCAAGGAGCTGAGACCCACCCCCTCGGAAAGCCATCGTTTTTTTTCGCAAAGCGGCTGGCGCAACGTTATAGGCTTTCATACCGACAAATATCTGCACTGCGCCCATCGGGAAATGATTTTGAATGCGGCCCGCAAAGTCGGGGCAAACATCATCCTCCATCCAGTTGTCGGCCTCAGCCATCCACGCAACTTGGACCATTATACCCATATCCGCTGTTATCAGGAAATCGCCAAAAAATTCCCTAAAAACATGATTTACCTGGGTCTACTGCCCTTGGCGCTCCGCCAGGCCGGCCCACGCGAAGCACTGTGGCATGCTATCATCAAAAAAAATTATGGCTGCAGCCATCTCATGATCGCCGAAGACCACTCCGATCCATATACCAGCGATCAACCACAATATCCCTTTTATCCCTTGCATGCTTCTCAGAAACTGGTCAAAAAACACGAGGATGAAACCGGCATCCAGATGGTTCCGCTTAAGAAAATGGTCTACGTGGAAGATAAAGCACAATATATTCCTCAGGATGAAGTGGAGCCTGGCATGGCCGTGAAAACGATATCTTCAAGTGAACTCAAACGTAGGCTGGAAAACGGTTTAGAGATTCCCGAATGGTTCTCCTATCCTGAGGTGGTGACGGAATTACGAAACGCATTCCCGCCGCGCTCAAAACAGGGCTTCACCATTTTTATCACCGGTCTTTCCGGGGCCGGCAAATCCACGCTAGCCAAAGTGCTGTATGTAAAATTTATGGAAATGCGGGAAAGACCGGTCACCCTTCTAGACGGCGATATTGTCAGAAGAAACCTTTCCAGCGAACTCTCCTTTTCCAAGGAGCACCGGAACCTCAATATTACCAGAATAGGTTTCGTGGCAAGCGAGATCACCAAAAACGGTGGCATTGCCCTCTGTGCTCCCATCGCGCCCTATGAAGAATCAAGACGGTTAAACCGGGAATTGATAAGTAAATGCGGCGGTTATATAGAGGTATATATGGCAACGCCTTTTGAAATTTGCGAGTTGCGGGACCGGAAAGGGCTTTACGCTAAAGCCCGGGCAGGCAAGGTGAAAGGAGTAACCGGTGTTTCTGATCCATACAATCCCCCAGCCAATCCGGAGATTACTATAGATACTACAAATGTAACACCTGCGGAAGCGGCCCAGGATGTTTTGCTCTACTTGGCTGAGCAAGGGTATGTTAAATAGTTTCCATCCGGAAACGCCCCTTTTACGAAATCTCGGCGTCGATCTGTGGAATTACTTGTGCGACATACTCAAGTACGTCTCCGCATAATTCCTTGATCTCCTTGACCTTTCGCAAAATTGTCAGTTTCCGAATTGGAAACAATTAGTTCCTGCACCTTACAAGTTTACGATTTTCCGTAATGGGAACTAATTAATTACCTTGCACCCTTCATTTGCGCACCATAAAATTCTTCACCGATACTTTTAAAAGCAATCTTGGCTTTGTCCAGACTCTCACACCACGGCAGCCGTCCAAACACTTGAATAGCACCCAATTCAGCGATTGTCTTCATATTATCCTGCACTATCAAATCTTCCTCATTTGGCGAGGAATCAGAAAATACCACACCAAGGACTGGAATTTCTCTTTTCCGCATGGCCTCAAGAGACAGAAACGTATGATTGAGGGTGCCCAGGCCGCTTCTGGCTACCAGCAGTGTTTGCAACCCAAGGCGTGAAATCAGGTCGATCAGAAGAAGATCTCTGCGGAGTGGGACAAGGAGCCCGCCGACCCCTTCAACAATAAGAACTTCATGCCTGGCAAGCATTTCCTGGAATCGCTTGACAATAATATCCGGTTCTATCTCCTCATTTTCCATTTCTGCGGAAAGGTGGGGTGAAGCAGGAAGAGAGAACCTATACGGCACCTGACGGTCAAGCAGACCATCATCCTTTTCCATACCAGACACTTCGAAACAGAAATTCAGGTCCTCCGAATCCCTTCCCCCTGTACTCACCCATTTCTGGTACGAGGCATCAATTCCTTTCTTTCTTATAAAATTGAGCAAAAGAGCGCTGACCAAGGTTTTTCCCACGCCGGTATCAGTACCAGTGATGAAAATGGCTTGCCCCTTTTGGAAATGTTCCTGTTCTCCTGGCATGGAAAAGTCTTATCCTTTGTCTTTACATGCTTTAAGAAAAAAAACTTGATAGGACAAACCATATCCACCGCAGTTTTCGGCAAACCATTGGTCAAGACCATGAAGGCGGGAACGCGTCAGTAGGAGCGGGGACTGATCCCGCCATCCGGTTGCTCCGGTTCTTTTTATATGCAGTATCAGGTCATGCAATGAATCATATCGGCGTTTAATAAACTTTTCTTCGACCTCCCAGGAAGCAAAATGTTTTGCAAGGCTTTGCTCAAAATCAATTCGAGATGGAAAGCTGGACGCTGCAAGGTCTATTTTTCGTTTCATTACTGCGGATAATGCGCGGCCAAGCTCTGCCAGGGTTTGTGGTCCGAACACTGTGCCCAGGAAAAACCCTTCCGGCCGAAGGAGATTGGAGATACGCCCCATGGCGGTCTCAATGTTTTCAAACCATTGCATGGTGGAATTGGTAGTAATCACATCAAAACATTGGTTTGCTTTTGCCAAAAAAGATTCAGCGTCTTCACAGACAAAATTCACCGTAGTGTTATTGGTTACTTTCACCCTTGCCTTTTCTATCATCTCCTGGGAAAAATCCAGGGCTTCAAGACACGCATCTGGGAATTTTTGCGAAAGCAACACCGTGTAATTGCCTGTGCCGCAGCCAATCTCTAATATGGATTTAATTTCTTTGTCTAATGGCAGTCTTTGGACCAGATCTTCTGCCAGCTCTTTCTGGGTTATTGCATATGAATCGTAGGTTTGTGCTGCCTTTGAAAAGCTTTTTTTTATCGTTTCCTTTTTTCTGTTCTGGGCATAATTTCCTATAAAATTTAAAAATTCCTGGTTGAGAAAAACCGCGTGTCCGGCATGATCCAAAACACTCCTATGCGCACCAGGCAATTCGGCTATTTGTCCGACAGGGGAGATAATATCTTTCATGCCATGGAATTGCAAAACCGGAACTCCGCATGTAATGGAAGGATTAGAGTCTCGCAGGTAATCCAAGCCTCTTAGTAACAGATCGACATTGTTCTGTTCGAAGTGATGGGAAAATGCTCCGTTTGAAAATCTCCTGAAAGGTTCTTTATATCCCAAAAAACATTTGCGGTAAAAAGATGCCAGGAAAGTTTTCTGATCTTTCAACAAATCGTTTCGGATCGCTTCTATTTCCGTTTTGGGCCAACTCTGCCGGATGGCAAGCAGAACAAGGGTTTTAACTGTATGCGGAAAGGAGTTTGCAAAATCAAGGGCAAGATTAGCCCCCATGGACCAGCCAACGAGAATAATCCTGTCCCAACCTTGCTCCTCAAAGAAAATTGAAAGATCATCAATCAAGGTGTCCGGGTTTACAAGATCTGCCGGGTATACCCATGGGACACCTTTAATGCCGGCAAGCTCTATGATACTGCCGGCGAAGCCCCAGCCTGGCAGAAAGACAATCGGCTCAGAAGACCTTGTCCCTTGTCTGTAAATAAAAATATCTTCTGGCATCGAAAAGAATAGTTATTGGAATATATCTTTGAATATGTAAAGGATGAGCAAGCAGTATTCTGGTCCTGCCCTCTGCCCTTTATTTTTTCTTTCATACAATAAATAAATATAAAACGTTCAATAATGAAGAAATCGCCAAAAGTGTTTTTTTCACCACAGAGAACACGGAGGTCACAGAGTTTACTGTTTGAAAGAATAAGATTTACTCCGTGCACTCTGCGCCCTCTGTGGGAAATTATAGTCCTCTTATAACTCCAAGCACCTCATCTCTTTTTTCTTCCATGGTTTCCTGGGTGTCTGCTTCAACATTCAAACGCAAAAGAGGTTCTGTATTTGATGGCCGCACATTGAGCCACCAGTCAGGATAGGTAATCTTCAATCCATCTAAGCGGCTCACTATTCCATCAGAATATTTCTTTTCAAGTTTTGCAAGAATCTTTTGCGGATCGCTGACTGTTGAATTTATTTCTCCAGATTGGTGATATTTTTTGAGCGGCGCAACCAATTCAGATATTTTCTTTCCGGTTTTTGTCATTAAATTAAGGAGATAAATCACTGCCAGTGAACTGGATTCGGTCGTATAATTATCTTTAAAATAATAATGCCCCGACAGTTCCCCAGCAAAAAAAACATTATTCTCCCGCATCATCTGCTTGATAAAGGCATGGCCAACCCGGCATTCTATTGCTATGCCGTTATTTTCTTCGATAACCTCCCTGACAATCCTGCTTGACCGTAAATCATACATTATTGCCCGAGGCCCTTTGGACAAAATATCTTTTGCTATTAACGCGGTGACAAGATCCATGGGAATAACCTGACCATTCTCGTCAACAAAACCTACCCGGTCGGCATCCCCATCAAAGGCAACACCCAATTCCGCTTTTTCAGAAACCACTTTATCCTGCAGGGCCTGCAAGGTTTCAGTCTTCAAGGGATTGGCTTCATGATTGGGAAAAGAGCTGTCCAAAGTATCAAAAAGAGGAATAATCTTTGCTGTACCTTGCAATACTTCCATTTCAAGAACACCCATGGCATTGGCGCAGTCAACCACGATTCTGAAATCGGTCCTCTGTTTCAGGAATGACCTGATATGCTCGATGTATCGGCCTTTAATTTCTTCATTTCTAATGATTTTGCCCTTGGAGTTTGTCTTTTTAAATTTATCATCATTGACTAACCGGCTAATCTCCTGAATCCCGGTATCGCCGGAAATGGGCACAGCTCCCTTTCTACAAAGCTTCAAACCATTATAATTTCCAGGATTATGACTGGCTGTGATCATGATGCTCGCATCAGCACCAAGTTCTCCATTGGCAAAATATGACATGGGAGTTGTGCACAAACCAATATCAATGACATTTGCACCCTGTTCTGTAATACCATTTGTTAATGCATGAAAAAGAGACTTTGAAGACTCCCGCATGTCCTGGCCTACAACAACGTTTTCACAGCCCAGAAAATTCACCAAGGCACGGCCAGTCCTGTAAACAATATCCTCATTTATCTCGGAAGGAAAAATGCCCCGAATGTCATACGCTTTAAAAATGCTCATAAAACCACACAAAAACCTAACCTTCTTTAACAAGATTTTTGCTTGAAATTTTTTGTTTCAAAGAATAGCATAATTATATTCTGTTTACCAAATGCATTGAATATTGGGCAAATTTTCCCAGAAGACAAGAATGAAGAAAAAATTACTCCTAGTACTGTTCATATGTGAAATGCTTTTCCTACCTGCTTGTGGTGGCGGGGATGGTGGAGGACAATCCATTTCCATATCATGGCAATATGATCAATCTTCAGCTCCAAATTTAGCTGGCTTCAAGCTTTATGCAAATTATGCGGAAATATGTTCTACAGCTGATCCTGCTGCGCGTCAACTTGATTGTTCAGTTCTTGGCATAACTTCTAATTCTCAAACTTGTATCACCATGACAGCTTATGAATTCAACGGCTGGGAAAGTTTCCATTCATATCCTTACTGTTTGTGATTTAAGCTCCCTCGCAAGTAAGAAGTTTTACGCCAATGTTGCTGAGCCATGCTTTATAAACTCAACGCATGCAATACAATTTCAGCCACCAACCATTTATTTAAGCTCCCTAATAATGTTTTTAACAGAAAAGCAGGAACAATTGGATACGGATTTAGGCTCCTACAAAGTATCCGCTGGCGAATTCAATGCCGGATATTGAGCCAGATATAGAAAAAGGGATACGCTGCGTAGAAATTGCTGAATAGGTTGAAAAAAGTTAAACACATTTTATCAAAAGGAAAATTAAACAAACAAAAAACTCTGTGTACTCTGTGGTTAATTCTATTCTGACCTCAGTCCTCCTCTCTCCTGATTACCCCTCTTCCATCTGGTATCGTTTCATTTTCTTATATAATCCCTGCCGTGTAATATTCAAAAGATTGGCAGCGCTTGCCCGGTTTCCATTAGTTTTTTTAAGGGCCTTTACAATTAGCTTTATTTCAAGCGCCTTCACCTGTTCAGGCAAATTTTCACCGGTCATTCCAATGCTATTTTTTGTTTTTGGTTCCGCCAGTAATTCAGGAGAACATCTTTCCGATTTGATTGTTTCCATGTCAGGTGTAAAAGCGACCAGCCGCTCGATCTCTCGCAGCAACTGCCGTACATTGCCGGGCCACGAATAATTTTCTAATATCTTCAAGACATCCGGAGCAAAACTCGTAATATTCTTTTTAAACCGATGGGCAACATCCTTAAGAAATGCATGCGCGAGAGGGACAATATCTTCTTTCCGTTCCCGCAAAGGCGGCAGTCGAATTTCGACGGTAAAAAGCCTGAAATACAGGTCCTCCCGAAATCTCCCGGCGGTAACTTCTTCTTGTAAGTTTTTGTTTGTAGCACTTATGAGACGGAAATTATATTGAATGAGTTTATTGCTCCCTAACCGACTTCCTTCGCCTTCCTGAATTGCCCGGAGAAATTTGGGCTGGATCATTTGCGGCATGTCTGCTATTTCATCAAGAAATAGGGTACCGCCATCCGCCTCTTCAAAACGCCCTTTTCTAATATGATCGGCACCGGTGAACGCTCCTTTTTCGTAGCCGAAGAACTCACTTTCCATGAGATTTTCCGGAATCGAGGCACAATTGACCGCCACAAAAGGCTGATCTCTGCGATCACTGAAGTTATGAATCAGGCGCGCTATGAGTTCCTTGCCGGTGCCGTTTTCACCTTGCAGCAAAACACTTACCGGCGTTTCGCACACAACGCGCACAAGCTCAAGGACTTCACGCATGCCCGAGCTTTCTGCAATAAATTGCGTGTCGTGGAAAAATTCTTTGTCTAATCGTTCAACCTCCCTGTTCAACTGACTGGAAATGCGCATCATTTCCTGATTGACCACAATATTCTCAATGGACATTGAAAGGTATTGGGCAATTTCCTCCAGCATACGTAAATCCTCATCAGCAAAATCAGCCTCGCCCTTCTTATTGAGTACCTGTATGGCCCCTGTAACCCCACGGCCAGTAACACTCTTGATCGGCACACAGACCGTATTTAGGGTGATGTACCCTGTTCCCTCATCAACTTTTCTGTGATAGCCGTTTTTCTGACTCATGTCGTTTTGGATAATACTATTTCCGCTTAAGGTAACTTCACCGACAATACTGCCTTCAAGAGGAGGCTCAATCTGCTTTCCTTGCAAACCGGTGCCAAATTTTGAATAAATCTTTGCTGTTCCTATTTCCTTTATATATATGGTGCACCGCTCAGCATCCATGATCCTTGGCAGGATATGGATGTAAAATTGCAGTAACGATTCATAATCACTCAATGACCAGGCGGTCGAAACCTGGCGCAGTCTCTCTTTAAGATTTGTTAAATGAATCCTGGAGATTTCATTCGGTAATTGGTCAACAACTTGGTCCATAATGACACCCATGTTTACAGATGGGCAACAGGATTAACATCGATGCCCAAGAAAAGATCAAAAAATATCATTTAGTTGACAATTTAAAGGGATCTTTCTCATGCTGGTAAAAAAGTCCCTTGCCCATTTACTATAATAAGGCAATCACCACCTCGCTTTCCAGTCATTTTTAAGGTATTGCGCTTTTTGGTAAACGAAGTTTACAAACAAAGGATTTCCCAGAATTTTGATATCAGGTTGCATTCAAAGAGTTAACAAGGCGGCAAGGAGGAGGACCAGGAGGTCCGCCGCGGATCGATGAAGCCGACGACGTAGCCAATTCAGTTCAATCCCCCCTTGGGAACAAAGTTAGAATTTGAATGTGGCTTGGTATGAGGCAGGTCACTATCCTTCTGAATTTCAAGAGAGAAGCGGAATTTCTTAACCCTTTGTGTGCGGAATATGATATAAAGACCCAAAGAGGAAATACTAGATTATGATATTTCTTCTTTAGTAAAAACGTAAGTTTTCTTCCCTACGCGCACTGCTCACAAAAGAGCTGGAGGAAGTGAATCGCACTGCAGAACTATGCCGCGAAAGATTAGCCAGGCGAGCAGAGGAACTGCCCCATGATTTTCTTTCCTTGGCCGAGGGCCAAGGAGAAAAATCCTATAAAAACAAGGGTAATTAATTTCCGGATATTTCTGGTAGTATTTGGTCAAAAGGACGTCTAATTGTGAAACTTTTGTTTACAATGAGACAACCATATTAACGGAAAAACCTATTATTGATGCCTTTGTTATAAAAAAGAATTATCTCACAGAGCGCACAGAGAACACAGAGTAATAAGTATTTAATCCCGGTTATTCTTGTATTTATATACTCATTCTCGCCCATCTGTCTTCCTATTGCGACAGCAAAGAGTCTTTTATTTCAACTAATTAAGCAAATGGCCTTTTCAGACTGTCGCTATGTGGCGACAATCCACCTGCTATTATCCTTAATTAGAAATTCCGTATTTTCATTATCTTACTGATATTATTAAAATTAATATACATGGCACAGATAATGCTAAAAAAAGATTGATTGATAATTACTTGCTTTGTAAAATTTTGATGAGCACGAAGATTACAGAGATAACTATCTGAAAAAATTAGTTTCACTCTGTGTCCTCTGTGCTCTCTGTGGTTAATCCTACATATTTCGTTATGGCCGTTCCTGGATGGAAATTAGACGATGGGACCAGCTATTGGCACAGCCTTTGCTTTAAAATTCTCTCAAAAAGTAAACTACCCAAAAAGGTGGGACGCAAAGTAGCCGGATAAGCAGCACATTTCAGCAAGGGGGAGGCTTTATGGTAACAATAGATATTAATTCATTGACACTCGTAAATATCGTCTTCTTTCTTTTTTCATCTCTTCTTGTTTTTATTTTCGCGCTTAAGTTGTGCTCATCCGGCACACCCATGCCGTGGAATATCGATGCCTATGAGCAAAAAATTTCAAGAAACAGATATGCATTATTTATTATGGCCCTTTTAACAGTAATTTTCCTATCGGTGTGAAAATAAAATAAATTGGCTCTAGAGGAGGGAAACGAAATCGGTAGAATATTTATAGGTATGAGAATGCAATCCGTTGCAAATAGCAGGACGGTGTCCGAAGGCATCGTATATTTTTATTGATAAGGGATAAGGATTACAAATAGTCATTAAATAAACACCCATTTGTCAAGCCTGACCCCATTACATTACTTTACAATGAATGACCTACAACCCCTCTTACAGGAGAAATAAATATGAAGCACACACACTTGATACCAAAAATAGAGATTCTAAGGACTCATACCCTTATTGCTGTCCTTTTCTTGATTTTCTTTCCTACCGTTGCCTTTGCACTGACGCCTATTGCTCATACAGATGTTGTTCCATTTCAGAGAATTGAGCATGGCACATCATTTAATTTCGGAGTTGTGGCGTTTTCAAAGGCCGGAATTAACAGGGTGGACTTTGCCATCTCCGGTCAAGGTTATTCCGGTGGAAGGAAATCGTCCTCATCTATGAGACGCAATACCCGTGTCGCCTCTACATCTCCTGGTGCTGTGCGGTCTGGTGTATGGGAATATTATGTAACTATTTCGGCAAACGAGTTTTCCAGAAATGGCACGATCACTGTTACCCCGACTGTTTATGGGAACGATGCAGGGACTAAAAGACTTGATGCAATTACGCTCTATGTAGAAGGTGCAAGGAACGAATCACCGACAGAGGCATGGGTCGATCCTTGGAACAATGACGGAGCCGGAACGCTTGATGATAATACCGACCCCTACCCTACCATTGCCGCTGCCGTAACTGCGATTGAGGCTGCTAACGGTAATTGTAATTATGCTACCATCTACCTCGCCGAGGGAACATATAATGACAGCAACGAATTCGGTTCGGGAAATGCCGTAAACACTACAAATGAGTGGCTGACCGTTACTAAAGAATCAGCCGCAAATATTGCAAATGTAATAATAGCTGCCGATAACGCTGTTTGGGGCAGTGGTCGAATAAAATTTGATAGAGTTACATTTAGTGGCCGCACAACGAGCAATATTGCTTTATCTAGGGATGGGGTGTGGCTCAATAAATGCCGCATAATTGGGCCAGGGGTGGAGATAGCTGCATCTTTCCCCACCCGGTTAGAAGATTATATAACATCTTGCTATTATCATAATACTGCCATCATAAATGACCGCCAACAAAAAATATCCAGAGGCAATAAGGTAGAGGATAGTTATGATGACTTCGGGCGATATTTGAGAACCTTCACAGATGGGATACTAGTTGTCAACAATGAAGTCGATGGTATTTACGGTTCATATGCTGGCAGTCATTCTGATATTTTTCAAGCTGACTCCGAGATACACAATGTTATTTACTTTTGTAATATTTTCGTAAATCTTCAATACCAATCCATGTTTGTAGATTCTGATGGGAACAGTTCCAATATTGCTCTTGTTAACAATGTGTTTGAGTTCAGTGGTAGAGGGTTCTCCAATTTGCGTGGTTGGTTTTATGACCACTTCGACCATTTACTATTATGGCACAACACACACAGCAGCAGGCATGGCTCTGCCGCTGGTAACTATGATTTGTATATGGCTAAACGAGCCGATTGTGTCGGTACTATGTCAAGAACCAATGTTTCCCACATAGGTAATGTGTGGGACGCAATGCATATGAACACAGGTGCAATAGCTGATTTGGGTGTTAACTATTTAAACAGGGGGAACAGCTATGGCAATGAAGCCCGATATAATCATTACATGACCGGCAGGACTTATGGGGAGAATTCTTCAACTGGGACCAGAGTGATTGACTTTGACACTCCTAGTTCAAGCACTTTTGGTTATCCGGCAACTGGTGCGTCAATTATAGACAGGCTACCATCAAATTTAACAGGGGTTCCTTGTGACGCATACGGAAATCCGAGAGACTCCAGACCTGATGTTGGCGCATTGGAATCAGGCTCAGGGAATGCGCGTCCTTCCAGTTTAGAAGCTCCGGTAATTAATTCGGCAAGAATCCAATAGCACAGGATGGAAGAGATAGAGTCAACGGATCTGTGACATGTGGATAATTAAGTAAATCTTAGATCTGGCTCTAATGGGAAAACGTTGGCTGTTATAAGCATTGCTGTTTTGCTTGTAATTCTTTTCTTTGGCTTAAGGCCTTGTAAAAAATTAAGAACCTCCCAGACAGGTCACCATCTCGGGTTGAATTGTCTCTGGCCGCTGCGTCACTGGACCAGTTATTACTCCGAGCGGTTAATAGGTGACATTTTACCAAAACTCTCTTTCAGCATACTACTTGCATGGAATGCCAGGACTACGAAAGGATGTCATCTATTTAGCGCTCCCATTAATAACTATAAATGGTTCTAGAAAGGTAAATGGTCTTGGGTAGCTCTTGGGATACAGATGGCAAGGCTGGTGGTAACTTTTTTCATCCAGCCCATTTGCTTTTTAATTATTGGTGATACCCTGTTTTTTCGAAGTTCTCGAAAGGCGCCGGTATGTATTGTTCATCTCCTGTATGTAGGGATAGCGTTTTTAATGGAAATAGCATAAATTCTGTTCAGCAAAAACG
The DNA here is from genome assembly GCA_945787445.1 of uncultured Desulfobulbaceae bacterium. Lineage (GTDB taxonomy): Bacteria > Desulfobacterota > Desulfobulbia > Desulfobulbales > CALZHT01 > CALZHT01. The sequence continues at coordinate 1,544 of CALZHT010000007.1, read as the reverse complement.
TTATAATGTATCAGGCAAAGCAAGGTATGTTAGAATCATAAGTCATGGAAATACAAGCAATGCTTGGAACAGCATTACCGAGATGGACATGTTTGGTTCGGCTGCAGATAGCTCGAGCCTAGCACCACCGCAGAACTTTTCGATTGCCAAATAGTTGTATTTTGGTGAACTCCCGGCTCTGCCGGGAGTTCACAACGTATGATTTCCAGGATTGTAAGAAAGTCTCTGGTCCAGTGAACCGCTCAAAGTTCGATAGACAGGAGGTGAGAGCTTTGAGAAACAGCTTCCCCGCCTTATTTTTAATGGTTGTGTCAAATTAAAACTACACGCAAGAAATTTTTTATTCATTCGCTCAGCAATCGGATTTTCTCCCAAATTAGGTGGTCAATCACTTCAAAGGAGGTCTACTGCCGGTAAATACTTTTTCGACGGGTTGTTTGGATGTTGTCTGAAATTGGAATGAACGATTTTTAAGTGGTTATGCAAAGGTCTCTTACCGTCAGGCGCGGTTTGCCGCCCTTCATCAACCCGTTCCAGTGGCCAATTAAAACTTACTGAGCTTGATGAATCTGACTTTCCGTAAATGTCAATGATGGTTCCCATACAGCAAGCTGTAATGGCACCATCATTGACACACAATTATAATTCTGACATATTAACTTTCAAGAAAAAGAAAGTATACGACCACCGACCTTGTCGGTGGCTTTTGTTTGACAACGACTACTGACAATGTCATTCGCCGTTGTCCTTCCATATTCGTAACTGTTCGATTTTTATTTCAGCGTCTTGCTGATTCTTGACATATTGTTTTATGGTTTCACTATCTATGCCTATGGTGTTTACAAAATATCCTCGGGCCCAAAGATGTAGCCCCCAATACTTACGGCCCAACTCTGGAAATTCCTTACGGAGCCTCTCTGCACTCTTGCCTTTGAGTATTTTCATTACATACGACGGGGAGTGCTTTGGGGGAACTGATAAATATATGTGGACATGATCAGAACATATCGCACCTTCTAAAATCAAAATATCAAGCCAATTACACAGTTCTACGAGAATCTCCTTGAGTCTTGGCTTAACTTCCTTGATCAATATGTGATATCGATATTTCGGTACCCATACAAAATGATATTCACATCTATATACTGCATGCGAAGACTTGCTGATCCTTCCATGAGATTTCCTCCTCATGGTTATATACAGCATTAATTACTCAGCAACAATGTTGCTTCATTAGCGGTGTGGGGCCTCCGCCCCCACGCCCCACCACTGACATTGTCAGTGGCTTAAGACCGGAGTTAATACCTTCTATGATAAAAGAAGTATTATTCACGGCAAAATATCATTATCCTGGGGTTTCTCCGAGAGCAGTTAAGAAGAAACTTGTATTTTTGTATAAGGCAGCTTTGTATAAAAAATGCTTGGGCTTCTATTATAGACGCATGGTGGCCTTATCCAAATATCGTTCTATAGCGCTGAGACCTAATATGCTTGGTTTGCTTGAGTGGCCATATATATGCAATACATGGAGTATTGAGAAAAGA
>CALZHT010000006.1 GCA_945787445.1 uncultured Desulfobulbaceae bacterium | reverse complement strand
AAATCCCCCATACCGCAAGGTGCTCGGTATGGGGGACAGATTGAAGGTGGATTGCAGGCTGATACGTTTATTTTGCGCCAAACACTTCCACTGGCTTTGTGGTATTGCCGGTAGCAGCAGGAAAGTCCTTATAGACATGGGCCTTTTCACCGGTTTCCAGGAGATGCCTGGCTTCTTTCATGTACCTGTTGAAACGGTTTTTGCACTCATAGAATCCATGCCACCAGGCGTAATCAGGCGCCATCATCATGGCGCCCATGCGGGCCCGCCGGCCCTCATGATGCCATAATTCATAATATTCAACCTCCAGGTCTTCATCAAAGAATTTTGTCTTATCAAGCAAGCCCTTCTCATACATAGTGTCCAGCATTTTCTTGGCAGGTTTGAAATAAATTTCATTGTAGTCTTCAACGACCTTGTCCAGCATATCATAATGGCCATCCACCCATGCTTTACCGTGGCACTGCAAGCAGATGGTTTTCATCTTGTCACGTTCCACCTTCCAGTCGTTTTGAGCGGGGAACGGCTTGAAATCAGCAGGGCGTACCGTGAGCGGCGCCTGGGTTTCCCAGGAAAGGCGCTCTGTTACATCATGGGAAGTCATGACAGTGCCGGCGCCCGACATATGACAGGACGCGCAGGTGGGCCCGCGGTAATCGACTCCTGGTGTCCATGTCCCCGGAGCGGCATTCCAGTTGTATTCATCGCCAAACGCGGTATAGATGTCACCATGTTTTGATTCCATGTAGATTTCAATCTGCGGATGGTCCGGGCCCAGATGACACTGGCCGCAGGCCCCGGGTTTGCGGGCTTCCGCCACGGAAAAACGATGGCGGGTATGGCAGCTCGTACAACTGCCGCGGCTGCCGTCGAGATTGATTCTGCCTACCCCGACATTGGGCCAGGTCATGGTGTCGAGCTTGCCGTCCTTGACTTTCAGCACCGTGCCGTGGCAGTGGTAACAGCCTACTTTTCGTTCCGTGTCAGAGTTCATGCCCTTGTTCAGCCAGGGATCAATCTTCCAGATGATTTCCATGGTATTGGCATGTTTGCTGCGGCTGTATTGGGTGACTTCATCCGGATGGCAGCGGGAACAATCTTTCGGTGTTACCACTGCGGATATGGGCACCTTGTATTTGGCGGCGCCATATGGCGAATCCGAACGTTTGTATTGTTTGTAGTGTTCTACACTGACATCCTTATCATGTTCTTCAGCCTGATGACAGTCCAGGCAGGTGATATTAGCCGAAGCATGACGACTGTGGGCCCAGTCGGCAAATAGACCGGGCGATTCTTTTTTGTGGCACTCAAGGCAGGCCTTGGCATGATCGGGCATGCTCCGCTCAATCCGGAACTCCTTTGCCTTCGGGTAATTTTCAGCAGCAGCTGTTCCGGCTCCGAAAACCAACAGCATCATTATTCCTGTAATTAGCAATAGATGTTTTTTGCGCAACATGGCAGCCCCCCTCCTTTATATTGATTTCAATTTATTGTGACCAATACCTCATCCCCATTTAAATACCGGTAGCCCGGTATGGTGCGCTGTATTGCTTGTATTTGTAATTAGGTCTGTCCACATGCACCAGGTTGCGGTGACAGTCCACACACATCTTTTCATATCCGGGCTTAGGGTACAATGTGGCCCGGTGGGCCAGCATGGCGCCCCGTTTGTCCGGCATAAAAAGAAGATTGCGATGGCATTTCTGGCATTGTTCGTTTTTGATCGTGGCATAGGCATGCTCACGGCCGGCAGCACGGTCATATTTTTCATCACCACCGGTGAAATGGACAAAGACATCTTTTATACCGTGTAAAGTTTTAGCATAAAAGAAGTTGAACGTATCCTGCGGCGGCGGCAGATGGCAATCCATGCAGTCCACTACGATCCCCTGGGGATTATTGACATGGGTTGACGTTTTCCAGGCCTCATAGGCAGGCTGGATTTCATGGCAGGAAGCACAGAAAAGCGGCGTGGAAGTGCGGACCATCGTGTAGTATGTCAAACTGAACAAAGGAAATGCCAGTATGATCCCTACCACTATCCATAGGATTGGTTTAAGCATTTTATTCATGGTGCACCTCCAGTCCTTTCATATATTGAATTTCGTATATAAATTTTTGAATCGTCTTTATCGTCTTTGAATGATGCCTCACATGGGTAAACAAATTGTTTTTTTATTCTGCATAAATTTATAGCAAGTTGTGGGCCACCAAATAAATTGCTATTGTTTCAAATAGTTATAGTTATGGAGCTGTATAGTTGTTACCAAATGGTAGCAATCAGCAGAAAGCATTGTTACCATTTGGTAACATTTTGGTGTGCAGTTGGCCGAAAGGGGAAAAGAGAACATTGATGGTATAGGATATAACTGCTGGTAATTATGTACTGTTTTAAGGAAAATCCAAAAGTTTCCGCCTTTTTTGACACTTGTCACGGATATTGCTAGAGTTTTGTTATAAACAATCGGATGTATATGTCATGAAACTTCGCATCAAGTTTCTTATTCTCATCGGCCTGATAGTCATTCTCTCCTTTGGCGTGACCTTTTATCGGACGTCATCGTTCCAGAACCAACTTGTGATGAACCATGCGGAACGCCAGGCCCGTATGCTTTCCAGACAGGTTCTTTTAACCCGAAAATGGGTTGCTGATCATAACGGGCTTTTCTTTGTGCAAAAACCGGGGGTCGCACCAAATCCTTTTTTGGATGAAGGTTCAATCCGTGATACATCCGGTCAACTCTATGTAAAGCGAAATCCGGCCATGGTGACAAGAGAGCTGTCGGAATATTCCGTCCAGGAAAATTTCTGCCGATTCCGGGTTACCAGCCTTAAACCGGTAAATCCGGATAATGCACCGGATGAATTTGAAAGGAGAAGCCTGCTCCTTTTTGAAAAAGGTGAGGCAGAAGTGTTTAAAGTGGAATCTGGTGAAAATGGGAGAATATTACGCTACCTCACTCCTCTCATAGTCGAGGACTCCTGCCTGGAATGTCATTTGCAGCACGGCTACAAGGTGGGAGACATTAAAGGAGGTTTGAGCCTTACCATCCCTCTTTCCTGGGCTGATAAGGCTATTAAGAAAAACAACAAAATGCTTCTGGCAATCGGCTTTGTCACCGTTCTATTTGTGGCAATCAGTCTGTTTCTATTGATTGAGTACTTTATTGTCCGACGCTTGGGATTTTTATCTCAGGCCATGGAAATTTTCCCGGCCCAAAATGTTAATACACTTCCCTTGCCGCAAAGCGGAGATGAGATTGGGCAGTTGTCCGAAAAGTTCAAAGATCTGGGTGAACGACTTGTCCGGTCGCAGGAGGAGTTGGAGAAAGCACGGCAACAGATGTGCCAGATTGAGAAAATGGCAGCACTGGGACGACTTTCCGCCGGTATTGCCCATGAGATAAACAATCCGCTTGGTGGCATGCGTAATTGCGTGAAAAGCATGCAGGAATCACCTGATGATCAAGAACTGCGTAATCGGTATCTGGATTTATTGAATAAGGGATTGCAGCGCATAGAACATACCATGCGCCAGTTGTTGAATTTTGGACGGCAAGAACCCCTAACTTTACAGGCAGTTCAGGTTGATGACCTGATCAGGGAATGTTTTGATCTTTTGGAATATCGACTGAAAAACATTGCACTCAACCTTGACCTTAATCTGTCCGGATCACACCCGGTTGATATAGAGGCACTGCGGCAGGTTATTGTCAATATCGGCCTCAACGCCATCCAGGCCATGCCGGATGGCGGAACATTAACAATAAGGACCAAGGAAACATCCAGCACAGTTGTTATATCATTTGAAGATACCGGGCAAGGCATTGCCGAAGAACATGTGGATAAAATATTCGACCCGTTTTATACCACCAAAGATATCGGTGAAGGGACCGGTCTCGGGCTTGCTGTCTCTTTTTCGCTTATACAGCGGATGAATGGCGTAATTGCTGTGGAAAGCAAGGAAGGAATTGGCAGCAGGTTCTGGATTGAACTGCCTAAACGGACCTTGTAAGCAAATTTAGAGGGTTTTGGCGAATCAACAGTTGAGGAATACTGTTTTATCAATATAAGGATAGGAATGTATGGCCAGAATTCTGCTCGCAGAAGACGATGAAATCATGCGGATTACCCTTTATGACCGCTTGACCAAAAACGGCTGGGATGTTGATCAGGCAGCCAACGGCAATAGTGCACTACGTTTAATTAAAGAACAAAGATACCAACTGGTTATATCAGATATCAGGATGCCCGGCCTGGACGGAATCCAGCTCATGGAAATGATTTTGAATCAATCTCCTGCAACTGATGTGATTCTGATGACCGCCTTCGGCAGTGTTGAGGATGCAATTGCCTGCCTGAAAAAGGGCGCTGCTGATTATATTCTCAAACCGTTTGACATGGATGATCTGACCATCCGTGTCAAAAGATTGTTTGACATACAGACCGTCAAAGCCCGATGCGCTTCGCTGGAGGAATCCAATCCACTTTCCCCGATAATCGGCAGTAGTACTGCCATCCGCAATGTCATAAAACTCATCGGCAAGGTTTCGCAAAGTGATTCCACTGTCTTGATAACCGGAGAGTCCGGCACCGGCAAGGAACTGGTGGCGGCCGCCATCCATTATGGCAGTATCCGTGCCCAAGGGCCTTATATCCGGGTAAACTGCGCAGCCATTCCGGACGGCCTCATTGAATCAGAGCTTTTCGGCCACGAGAAAGGGGCCTTTACCGGTGCTACCGCGCGGAAATTGGGCCGTTTTGAAGCGGCTGACGGCGGCACCATCCTGCTCGATGAAATCGGCGAGTTGCCTATACACCTGCAAGCCAAACTGTTGCGGGTCCTTCAGGAGAGGGAAATCGAACGGGTCGGTGGTACAAGCCCCATCAAAGTAAATACCCGCATTTTAGGCGCCACTGCCAAAAACCTGCAGGAAGAAGTCAAGCAGGGCTCTTTTCGGGAGGACCTGTTTTACCGTTTGCAGGTGATCCCCATTGAAATACCACCGTTACGGGAACGGCGTGAGGATATCCCGGAGCTGTGCCGCTATTTTCTCGAAGAATTCTGCAAGGAGCGGGGCATAGATCTCACCATTACAGACCATGCCCTTGCCATACTCTCGCAATACAACTTTCCCGGCAATGTCCGCGAATTGCGGAATATTATTGAACGGGCGCACGTATTGACCCACTCTCAGGTTATCGAACCATGGAACCTTCCTCTCGATCTTGCCGGCGGCCCAGTCAGGGACGAAAACGACACCCTTGACCTTGCAAAGGTGCTTGCCAAAACAGAAAAGGCATACATTCTCAAGGCCTTGGAAAAAACCAGCGGCAAACGAACGGAAGCGGCCAAGCTTCTTGGCATCAGCCGGAAAAATCTATGGGAAAAGATGAAGGTTTATCATGTTGCATTTCCTACTTCATGATAATTCCCTGCCCTGAAAAAAATCCTGATTATTCATTCCAGTCATTGTTACCAAATGGAAACACTGTAATTGGGTATTTGTTACTCATTGGTAACTCAATTCCTCACCACCTTATAGATTTACCATAAAATACAGCGGTTTTGCCCCGGCACGCTTTTTGCCTTTCATTGTTACTAAAGGGTAATGAGGGTAGGGGAAATGGTCGTTATCACAATTTACGGCTCCAGGAAATTAGGTGATTACAATGAAAACAATCAATACAGTTTATGACCAGGTGGATGCCAAGATTACCAACTGGATGGCCCGTTTCAGCATCGTGATATTGCGAGTGAGCGTAGGCTTTATATTCCTTTGGTTCGGACTACTTAAATTTTGCCCCTATATGAGCATGGAACAGGATTTAGCGGTTCGGACCATTGGACTGGTGAGCCTGGGAATGGTGCCGTCAAATGTTGCTATTTTCATGGCAGCAAGCTGTGAATGTTTCGTCGGGATCGGTTTGATAACAGGCAAATTTATGCGCCTCATCCTGATATTATTGGTTGCGCACATGTTTTGCACCTTAATCCCTTTGGTCATGTTCCATCAGGAAATGTTTACTATTTTCCCTTACGTGCCGACCCTCAAAGGGCAATACATCCTTAAAAACATTATCCTGATCAGTGTCGGATTGGTACTCGGAGCTACGGTCCGCGGTGGGATTCTGGTCGCCGAGCCGGCACTAATCAGTCAGACTCAAAAAAGAATCGTCCCTAAAAATACCAACATGATGCCGGCAGAAGCAATTCCATAACCAGGGTACAATTTCCATGAAGAATGGATAAATAACGACAAGGCTGGCAATAGGTAAAACGTTTCAATGGAAGTTCAACATAGTATTTTTGATGGTGACAGGAAGGTTCACAAAATTATGTATGAAAAATCTTCCCAAAACACGCCTCTTGATTGTAAAACCGAACTTGTCTCGGAAGGAAAAGTCTATGCAGGGCTTGTAAAGAATGTTTCGAAAAGCAGTTCAGGATACTTTGTAACATTTTCCCTTTATAATCCGGATGGGTTTGTTCCTAAAAAATTAATGGGACTTGTCTTCCAAACAGCAACAGAAGAATCACTATTCCTTGACTGTGAGTTCATGTGGTTCTCAAGGCCGTCACCAGGTGCGAAACAGTTGGAATTATGTTTGCAAACGAACAGCGAGTATATTCTCCACTTATTGGATGGTAATAAAAATCCGACAACACCCTAACGCATCCTGCAAGGGTGTATAGAGGCATAAGCCAGGAGTCAGAATCAGAAGAATTTACACAAAATTACTGCGTAATTTTGTGTTAAACGGGGCCGCGGGGAGCTTCAATTCCTGGTGTCTGTGGCTTATTGCGGGGTAGTTCAGTTAATCTTCTATTGCTGAATGGTTCTTTTGCGGGCTGAGTAGTAGAAGAAAAAGAGCCGAGGAAATGCCTGCCGAACCAAAAACCATACACATTACCATGATCTGATATCGTACCGCTATCAGTGGAGAAATACCGGACAGAATTTGCCCAGTCATCATGCCGGGGAGAGAAACAAGACCAACTGCAAACAAGGAATTGGTGATGGGGATAAGAGAAGCCCGCAGCGCAATAATGCGTGCTTGTTCATACGGGACATCTTTCTCCATCTCAGCTTCTATCCTATCGGCTGCAAGGCTTACGCTATTCATGGCATTGGCAAAAATCATTCCGGCAAGCGGGATGAGATAGCGAGGCATGTACCATGGGTCGAGTTTTAGAACACCCTGAGATATGAGTAATAAGGTTATGCCTCCTCCAAAGGTTATGGCGTACAGTGCTTTTTTGTATAAGAGCGTGCGCTGAATTTTTATGGTGCGAAGAGCAATCCAGCTTGAGGTAAAAACCATGACAGCCAGCACCATCAAAACAATCAAAGCGCTGTCAGACTCGAAAATATACACCAGAAAATAGCCAATCAGCAGCAATTGCACAAGCATACGGGAAACGGCGTAAATGGTGTTGCTGAAATTCATGGACCATTTATAGAAAATACCCATCACCACAAAAACCGGTATGAAGGCCAATGCTAAATTTATGAACGGTATTACTTGCATTGAATTATTCATCATCACAAGGTGAAAAAAAGGAGGGGTTAATGTTAAAAACTGAAAGTCTGGGTACGGGACAAATAGACCCCTTTGTATCGTGCTCGTAATCGTAATCGAAAAGGAAGCATTACTTACGTGTTTGATTATGAATACAAGGAAAATCGATTATGAGCACGAGCACGAAAATAACAAATACGAGCTAAAGCTGCCTGCCTGAAAGGCAGGGGTAGTACCCTTAACTGAGACAATAGGTGGTGTTGCCGACATGCATCTGAATTGAAAACGATTTCCGCTTGTATATGCCTCACAAAAGGTAACGAATACTTTATGTCTTTTTGCAGGATGCTTCAGGGTGCATTCTTCGTAGCGTATCGGAGCGAAGCAGAAATCCCTTTTCAGCAGGACCGTGAAGAGCTTCACTTAATTCTTTCGTGTTCAGGCAGACAGTCGAGACGAATCTTTTTTCCTTTCATTGAGTATAACACGGATTGCCTTTGACAGTTGCATCCTGTCCAGCGGCTTCATCATGAACTCTCGTATTCCTAATTCGCTGGCTTTCTCACTGGTAATCTTTGAACTGTATCCGGTGCAAAGGATAATAGGAATGTCGGCCCTGATTTTCAGAAGTTCTTGGGCTAATTCCGCTCCTGTTATTCCGGGCATGGTTTGGTCGGTGATTACAAGATCAAACTCATCCGGTTGAGAGCTGAAGATTTTAAGTGCTCCTATACTGCTCGTTTTCGTTGTTACTTGATATCCCAGACGTTTTAATGACCTGTCCCACATTCTAGCGAGAACTTCTTCATCATCGATTAGAAGAATACGTTCATTGCCGGTTGGCAGAGTTTTATCCGGCTCTTCAAGTTGTGACTCTTCAGCCCCTGTGATAGGGAAATACACATGAAAAGTAGTTCTTTTGCCGGGTTTACTGTCAACTGTAATCATGCCATGGTAGGTCATGACAATCCCGTATACCACGGACAAACCCATCCCGGTTCCTTCACCGACTCCCTTGGTCGTAAAGAAGGGATCAAAAATACGATTTACCGTTTCCTGGTCCATACCGGTACCTGTATCGCTTACGGATAGTCTCACATAAGGACCTGGCACCATGTCCGGACGGTGAGTTAAATCATCACTGTCAAGTTTAGTCTGCTTGAGTCTAATCTCCAGAACTCCTTTCTCCTGCATGGCATGGACGGCATTAGTGGAGAGGTTCATCAGCACCTGGTGAATCTGGGTGGGATCAGCTATTATAGTTCCACTTTCAGGATCTATTTTTTGGCGAATCTCAATGCTGCTGGGTATGGTAGAGCGCAGCAGCTTGGCGGCTTCCTTGATAATAACATGGGGCTGGATAGGTTGTGGGGCCTGACCGGCCTTGCGTCCGAAGGCCAGAATCTGCCCAACAAGGTCCTTGGCGCGGTCAGCAGCTATGAGCACTGAATCGAGACTGGTTTTGGCCTGACTGTTTTCAGGGAGATCGTCGAGAGCCAAGCCGGTATTACCGATAATGACGGTAAGCAGATTGTTGAAATCGTGGGCAATACCCCCGGCCAGAGTACCAATGGCCTCCATTTTCTGGGCTTGACGGAGCTGGTTTTCAAGTTGTCGTTTTTCTGTAATGTCGAGCAGTACAGCCAGGGAACGGATTATTTCTCCTTCTTCATTCCTTTCGGTCATGGCTGAAAGGAGAATGTCCAAAACTTCCCCGTTTTTTTTAACAAATTGATAGTTGATATCTTTGCAATACCCTTTGGTGAAAAATTCCGGCAATACTTCTTCACTAGCATATCGGGCTGATTCTTCAGTGAGAAAATCCAGTAATTTTCGTCCGATAACTTCTTCTTTTTGATAGCCAAGTTTTTCAAGCCAGGTATCACTGACTTCAACCAATCGTTTGTCACGGTCTATAGAATGCAGCATGACAGGGGTGTTGGTATAGAGATGACGATAGCGTCTTTCGCTTTCTTTCAGGTTTTCCTCTGCCTGCTTACGCTCGGTGATATCATAACTGAGGACAACGATGCCAACAACTTTGCCCTGTATATCAAGATCCGGAACATAATTAACCTGTATCCAGCGTTTACCTTGAGCTAGATGAAAGACGTTTTCATACGAAACTTCTATACCGGATTTTACTTGTTCGATATGTTTAAAAGCGAAGGCAAAGTTTGAATCTCCTATGATGTCTTTAATATGTTTACCGATTATCTTTTCGCGTGGGGTGTTGAATGCTTCGGCAAATTTTTTATTAACAAATTTGTATCGTAAATCATCTATTCCAACATAGGATATAAAGGCCGGTGAATTGTCAGTAAGCAAGCGAAGTTGGTGTTCACTTTTTCCCAAAGCCTCCTCAAACATTTCGTGTCTAGCAACTTCCGCCTGCAGCTCCTTAACCTTCTGAGCCAATTCTTCATAGGTCGGATTTGTCATGGGGTGTTCCTCAACTACTTACCCAAAAAAACACGTTAACTGCTTTCCCGACTTTTTGCAGGACCATCAAATTTGTCGTGCATAAACTGTATTGCATATTTTCCCAAATACCGGCGACGCATGACCTATTACATAATTCGCATGAAGGGACAAAGGATAAACCTAAATAGTGTTATAATCAGTACATTATATGATCCTGATGAAGCAATGATTAAATTGCAATGGCATGGCAAGCGCTAATTCCTTTTTTATCGCAGCAAAGTGTAGATTTCGCTTTAAAGGGGCCCCGGTGAACATCTGCATGCCAGCCTGTTGCAAGGTGTTTGAAGATACGCTATTTAACTTATTGTTTTATCATAATTAATTTAATCTGTGATCACAATACCTATTTCATACCTATTTCTTGCCATACCGACTATGGTGATGCGGATTCCTCTGGTTTAGTAGTATGCCAAAGGTGTCGGGAGAAGATGATTTATCATGAAAAAATAATGGAATAATAAGTAGTTGTATGCTGTATTAGAGTTTGGACCAACTGGAAACCGGTAGTAAACGAGAGGCATAATTAATGAGAAAATTGTTGGAAAGGGTGTCATTTTTTTTGATATTTCATAAATATCGGGGTGTTTAAGCAGTTAGGGTCTGGGTAAGGCTACGTCCACCGATCTGCCATCTGTATCAATACGGTATCCGATTATTCGAATTCCCTTTTAAAGGTTTCAAAATCAGCCCTGAGATTAGAAAGTTCAGTCCGCAATTTTGATACCTCATTTTCAATCGCGGTGATTTTCTCATTTTCGGTCCTGACCTCAAGGGTCGCCTGTTCCGGTGAGGGAGACCAATCTTGTTCGATTTCCGGTTCGCCGGCAAGCATATGCGCATAACGCGGTTCTTTCCGACCCGGCTGCCGCGGCAGCTGTTTGATATATCCAGCCTCGGTTAGATTTTTCAACGTTGCTTCAACTTCCGGCAAACCGTCAAATTCATAAGCTCTCCCGGTCCTTCCCCGCAGCTCGCCAATGGTCTGAGGACCCCGTAAAAACAGGACCATCAACAATGCGGATTCTTTGTCAATGAGTTTCCGGGTGGCCACGAAAATTTCCGCATATTTCGGCACTCGGCTGGAATCGCTCAGCACTACCAATTGCTTTTCTTTCAGGCTTTCCAGGGCACGGGCCACTGTCTTGTCATCAAAGGAAACAACCGGATCCCGGTTTGATTTCTGATTGCAGGCATTGGTAAGCGCATTAAGTGATAGTGGATAATATTCAGGCGTGGTCATGCTTTTTTCCAGCAAACTTCCCAACACCCGTACTTCTATATCGTTCAAGATAATAGTCATGCCGGTGGTTTCCTTTGCTCAGCTCTATTTACAAACTAATACCATATAAAGAGACATATTTATCGTCTGAAGTCAATCGTGACATCCTCATAAAAAGTCGGGAAAGCGGTTAACGTGCCATGCAATATAACTAGTTTCCATCCGGAAACGCCCCTTTTGCGAAATCTCTGCGTCGATCTGCGGAATTGCTTGTGCGACATACTCGAGTACGTCTCCACCCAATTCCTTGATCTCCTTGACCTTTCGCAAAATTGTCAATTTCCGAATTGGAAACAACTTGTTCCAGCATCCTCCAAGTCTGCGACTTTCCAGATGGGAACTAACTAGGTTATATGGCCACTCAACGATGGAATCGTATTTTTTACGATTCCATCAATTCCAATAAGGGAAGTCGTATTGGCAATCATCGATTTTACCGACAAAACTATCCAATTAGAAATGATCAGCTTGGTTGGCCTTGGAAAAGAGGGATGGAAGAAGGCAGGTAACTATCAGTGTGTCTTATCCTTCGGCTTCATTTCCTTGAGTATGTTGAAGCCGCTGCCCAGTTTCCTTACCAGGGTAATAAAGGTATGGGGTAGGGGAAGGTCCCGGTCTTGCAGAAGGATATTGAGTTCCTTGGCCCGGGCAAGGATGGAGGAGGTGTCGATTCCCTCCATTTTATCGCACAATACCTGCATGCGCAGAGCATCGGTCAGGGGAATACACATTTCCTTGAGATCCGCGGCAATACAATGCAATTCATTGTCGATTATCGTTTGATTTTCTCTGGCAAAGGTTGCGAAAGGTTCTTCAAGGTTCTGGGTCTCAAACAGTTTGTTAACAATTCCACCACTCAATTTACTGATATGTCCTGAATCCATATTCGAATATTTTGAGGAAAGGTGGTCTTTGAGGTTTTTATAAAAGATCATCTTCACCACATCAATTGACTCACGCATGATGGGTATCAGTTTGCTTTCCAATTCATTGGGATCTGATTCTACCATTCTGATTATATTAAAAAAATTTCAGGTGATGAGCTGGGCCGAATCAGTGACCCCCAGGGAATCATAGATTTTGAGCGTTGCCCTAGCCTTATTTAGGGTATAAAAGTGGATGCCTTTCACGTTGTTGTCGATGAGGTCGCGCACCTGTTCCGTTGCCCAGTGGACGCCTACTTTTTCAACATATTTGTCGCTGGTTGCCCGGTTTATGGCTTTTAAAAGGCGAGCCGGCATTCGGGCGCCGGCCGCCAGTTCCGCCATGCGGATCATCCCGTGTTTGGTAGTGATGGGCATGATGCCAGCGATGATTGGTACGTGAATGCCAGCTAACTGGCAACGCTCACGGAAATCATAGAAATCACGGTTTTCAAAAAAGAGCTGGGAAACGATATAGTCAGCCCCGGAATCCACTTTTGCCTTTAAGTAATCAATCTCTTTGAGCCGGTTAGGGGTTTCCGGGTGTCCCTCCGGGAAACCTGCCACACCGATTCCCATGTGCGGAAAATTCTTCTTTATATAAGAAACTAAATCCGCAGCATAGAGGAAGCCGTCTTCGGTCTGCACCCATGTATCTTGCCCCTTTGGCGGATCTCCCCGTAAGGCGAGAATGTTTTCCACTCCATGGGCAGAGTAGGTTTCAAGGATACCTCTGATTTCTTCTTTAGTTGAGCCGACGCAGGTAAGATGGGATACCACGGTAAGGTCAGTCTCTTCCTGGATCCGGACAACAAGCTTGTGAGTGCGGTCCCTGGTGGTTCCGCCCGCACCATAAGTAACGCTCACATAAGCAGGCTTAAAAGGCATGAGATCAGTAATGGTTTCAAAGAGCAGCTCCCAGTCTTCATCGTGTTTTGGCGGGAAAAACTCATAGCTGAAGGATATTTTGTTTTTGGTGATGATATCTTTAACAAGCATTACTTTACTCCTGTTGGTTACGTTAGGTTGGACTCCGCATCATTTTGCGGTGATGGCTCATTTGTTGTATGGAGATGGACATCGGTCTGCGGGAATGGAATGACAATGTTATTTTCAGCAAAGGCGAGATAAATTGCTTTGAGAAGTTTATGTGTTTCCAGTCCTTTCACACTGGGATCTGCTACCCAGAGCAAAAGTTCAAAATTAACCGAAGAATTGTCAAAAGTGCGGACTCTTGCCCGAGGTATCGGATTTGCTGCAACATTAGGATTTTCTGACGCTACCTTGAGCAGTATTTGTTCCACTTTTTCCAGGTCAGTACCATATGCCACTCCCACTGGCACGCGTATACGAAAACTGGGCACCGGCGCGCTTTCGTTGACGATTTTGGAGTTGGCGATTATTGAGTTCGGGATAGTAATCAATACATCATCCCTGGTTTTGATGCGGGTTGATCGGATGCCGATCTCGACTACTTCACCACGCTCGTTGCCGTCAAGAATGATGTAGTCACCTGCCTTGAAGGTTTTGTCCATAAAGATACTAATGCCTCCGAAAAAATTAGCCAGGGTGTCTTTGGCCGCCAAGGCTACGGCTATGCCGGCGATTCCGGCTGAGGCAAACAAGGGGGTCAGGTTGATTTTCCAGATGGCCAGCAACCAGAGAAGGCCAGCAACTATAGCCACTACCCTGAGCAGATTCTTGAGCAGGAGAAAAAGATCGGCGCCTATTTTTCCTTG
Organism: uncultured Desulfobulbaceae bacterium; assembly: GCA_945787445.1. GTDB lineage: Bacteria > Desulfobacterota > Desulfobulbia > Desulfobulbales > CALZHT01 > CALZHT01. Next base: position 41,140 of record CALZHT010000006.1, on the reverse strand, counting down.
GGCAATGATTTTGGCCTGATTGTTTTCAATGGCTAGATTGAATCCACGGATCAGGGAGATAAGCCAGGCCAGCAGAATGGCGCTCTTGGCAAGAGGCGGTAGAACGGTCTGCCAGGGATCCTGCAATGGTGGTTGTATGGCCAGTGCATGCAGAATGCCGAGCCAGAATATGGTCCAGCAAATAGGGGCATGGACAAGGGAGATTAGCTGATCGTCAAAGCTTATTTTTGTTCGGCTAGCGATTTTTTTGAAAACTCGGTCGATGAAGATATCGGCAATTTTGCTCAATATGGCATAAATAGCAATGATGACCAGCCGTTTTAATAGAACGTTTTGTTGCAGTATCTGGACGTGGTCAAAATAATCAATAATATTGGCGAAATTCATACTTGGTTACCATAAAAAAAAGGCACACTTTTCATTGATGGACATGAATGTCAATTTTGTTGTCTGGTTCACTACTCTTGAGCTCAGCTTTTGTCAATGGAAAAATACCGGGAACTCATTACGAATTATTATTTGCCTTGGGCAAGATGGGTTCGATTATAAAGTACGGCAACCTTATTATATCGTTGACGAGATTGATTATGCCTTCGCCCACTGCGCTCGCCTTGAGGATTTTTACCTGCGGATCCCGGATATTGCCGGTAATAGACACTGGAATTGTAATGATGGTGGCATTTTCGCCACCTATTACCCTGCCAACAATCGGGACCTTGGTGACGATGGCATCAAGGCTTTTAAAGGGCGAAATAAGGATGGTTATATCGGCATTATAGTTTTTCAAGTCCATTTTTCCGCGTGCAAAGAGATTTAAGCCGTCTCCACGGATGACTGCCTTGTTAATGATCAAATTGTTGTCTTCCACCTGTGTTTCAATTTCTATGCTTGAATAGGCAAATCCTTCGGTGGCAGCATCCTGCAGACCGGTTTCCTTGAACAGGTCCGTAATGTTGATAACACTAAATATTTTTGAAAGGAGGGCCAGACGGTGAATGTAGCCTTTTTTCGAATAAATGTTAGCATGACCGGACAGCCAGGTATTTTTGTTCCCTTCAAAATTAACATCAAGAAGCACATCCCCTTCAATGAGGCTTTGTTTGGAGCCAAGACAGGGGAGTATCTCCTGGAATTTCGGAGGGGTTTGGAGATCAGTCCACATACGCAGACTTTTCGGGCCAAGGGCATCATCGGAATACCACATCCCGTTAAGAGGAATGCCACAGAGTGATGTTTGGGTAATAGTGGCGGCTATCTGGTCAAGGGAGGAAAACTTGATAAAGCCTGCCAGGGGAGTATAGATCTGGGTGAGTCCTTTGCGGCCATGAGGTTTGGTCGGATCTGGTTTGAGATGGAATTTTTCAGCGCGGAATTTAACAATACCGTTCAGTTGAATAGCTTTTTTGTCAGTAGTGCCTGGTTCTTTGCTCATGGAAACGGACCATTTTTCTAGCTGCTGTTTAAGATAATCAAGGAACCGGGCAACTGTTTCATTGGATATTTCCTGGGAAGAGAGGGTGAGATCCAGCCCCAGATTCTCTGCGCCGTTATGCACAGTGCCGCTTGCATCAGCATGCTCACCCATGAAAGAAAAATTGAGTTTTTTAAAATCGTTATAGCCATTATGTCCGGAAAGTTCCAGCTCATTGATGGTTACAGGTTGCAGGTCCAAACCCCAAAAACGGGACATATCTTTGAGTGATATGGCTCCTTCAAAAAGAGGCTTTTGAGATTTTTTCTTGATATTGATCGCATATTTGCCGTGCAGATGACCATTGAGCAACGTATTGGTGTTGAGGAGTGCATCAAGGGTTGATTCGCTCAAATCGCCATCCCAGATGAAATAAAAAGCCGCAGGTTTTGTTTTCGTCAGATTAAGAGCGAGTTTTCCCCTCTCCCTTGTTGCCGAGATAAATTCAAGTTTTTTTATGTTGAGCAGCTCTTTGCCATATTTGAGGTCCAGATTGACTTGTGCTACATCAGAGCCTGTGATACCTGATAAAACACCACCCTTAATCCAAATATTGTGGGAATCCCAGGTAATTTTGAATTCATTGAGCCGACATGGCAGTTTGGGAAAGTATTCTTCAGGCACCCAGCCTTTTTCCTTCACCCAGTGTGATGCTTTTTCAAGCATGGTACTGTCGATATTCAGCCAGCCATGCCAATGGTCAAAGTTGCTATGGTTGAAATCGCCCTTAATTTGCACAGGCTGTTCCAGAAACCATGAATTACTCTCATCAAGAGTTATGCCATGGTTATTGATGGCGCCGCTTGCACTGACAGTCAGGACTGGTGCCGGAAGAAGGGGTGTTTTCCAGGTTACACCGTTGAGATGTATATCCATGGAGTAGTCCCATTCTTTGGGTTTGGCTCCTTTTCCATGGACCTGTGCATTGCGGATTTCAATGGGGCCTTCGATGGATGTCAGGACTTTGGGAACAGTCCGCGGTACCATGTCATTGGCGTTCAACCGCCATGACGGTTTTTTTGGGGGGGGCTTTGGAGTTGTATAATTTGCTCCGGTCAATTCTGCATGGAAAGAGGTAGAATCGATCAGGGCGTCAAGGGTATTTATGTCAATCAGAGCCTGGTTGTGCCACGATACGTTGCCGCTTGAATTGAGGATGGTATTTGGTCCGGCGGTACCTTTTACATTTTGCCATTTTACCTCGTGTGGCAGGACTTGCAGGGTCCCGCCCATGACGGCAAGGGGCCAGGATAGCCGATTGTATTTCGCCCCGGCTCTCATCTCTTTTACATCAACCTCTGCCAGGAGATGATCTATTCTATCACCCAGTTTCAAGTTTCCCTTAACCCTGCCGCTGACACTCGAAAACCTTCCTAGTTCATGGCGAAAACCAGCATGGTTGACCAGACGGTTGAGAATGGGAGGTAATTCAGCCACATCGCCCTCAATGTCAAGACCAAGATTGAAATCTCTATGGTTGTCCGTTAGACCGACAAGAAGCTGACAATTGTATCCATAACTTTCATTGAGCCAACCACTAAGGCCATCGCCGGAGAGATAGCCGTCAACAATTTTTATGGGTCCTTTTGCTTTGGTAAGGTGGAGGTCCGCCTTTGGAACCATGATAGTGGAAGTGTCCACCTCCACGGTAAGATACATGTTCTCAACATCCTTGAAATCAGAGACCTTTCCTTTAAAGGAATACGCTGCGTGTTTAGCTTTGCCGGCGAGGACAATGTCGCATACCTTCTCGGCAACGGGATGGTCATACCAGAGAGCTTGAACACCTTCCCGAATGGATGTTACATCAAGGTTTGTTCCCTCAAGGTCTATTTTCCAAACAGCTTCATCTGCCGGGTGTTCTTTTTTTTCGTGGGCCGGTAGATTTCTGGCTATCACTCCTTTGAGAATGAGTCCGGGATAGTCAAAGACCAGCTGTTTTATATTGATCAAGAAGTCTTTTTTATCCTTGAGAAAGGAAAAATCTGCATGTCCTGTTTTGAGCGCCAGATTCCGGTCCTGAAAAGCTACATTGAAGGAGGGAAAATCCCCTTTGAATTCTGCAGATACTGTTTCAAGGCCGTTTCCTTTAATATGCCCCGTTGCATTGCATTGTGAGGTTAGAGGGGTGAAGGGTCCGTTTCCGGATGGGGACAGAAATTTTTCGATTTCCAACATGCTGCAGCCAATATCCAGGTCATAGCTGTGTTGCGAAATATCGTACGTGCCCTTGGAGATAATCTGCTGGCTGAAAGTTGTGGTGCCGCGGAAGGTATATTTGATTTTTTCAGGTGTGGTGACAATCTCTGAGTCAACTTCGGTAAATCTAAAAACCTGCGAGTTTATGAATTGCGGCAGCCCCGGCATTTCAACGAGTATTGTTGCATTATCAAGAACCATGCTTGTCCTGGGAATTGTCCTTTTTTGGGGAGGCGATTGAGCCGGGGATGGTGCCTTAAGATGAATCTTCGGGGAAACAAACTGAATTCTGCCTATGGTAACATTTCGTCGGACAATCGATTTCCAAAAAGGATGAACGTGGAGCTCCGGCGCCTGCAAATCTATATAGTTATTTCGCAGGTGCAAATCTTTAATTGACAAATAAGGAAACGGTAACCAGTGCCAATCAGCCTTGCTAATTGAGGTTGTACTTGAAAAATCTTTCTCAATTTTTGCAATAATTTTCGTCTGAATCTTATCGAGTTCGAGTAGTTTCGGACTTAATACTATTAGGCCTGCCGCCACAATCAGTACAAAGACAAAAAGAAGTTTAAGAAAGGTTTTTACATTCATTACACCAGCAGTTCATCCTCCTCAGGTAAGTGTCGTCGTTTCAGTTTCTCCGGTTTCCAGGGACTGAAAGCAAAAGCCAGTGCGACAATGAGGCAGATCAGCAGCCACCCGCCGCCGAACAGTATCAGTTGATCAGTGGGATAGTCGCTATAGTTGTTTTTCAGGTCGTCGGCCAAGGAAATATAAAGAAGATAAAGGAGTATGGCAGGGGTAGTGAATTTGATGAAGAAATCCCATATTACAGGGACTTTTGACCCTTGACTGCTGATGTACTTCCTGAGTATTACAGCTTTTACAATCCAGCCTGCTATAATGCATTCAAGCAGGCCGCCGAGAACCAACCCGTAATTGGTGATAAAATGGTCGGCGATATCCAGAAGATACAGCCCTGCGCGTGTGGTGAAGATAATGCTGCCCAGAAAGCCGATAATACAGATAACTGTAACAACCCGCCGGCGGGACCAGTCAAATTTATCGGTAAGGGAACAGGCAAAGGCCTCGATCAAGGATACTCCCGAGGTGAGACCTGCAATGACAAGCATCAGAAAGAAAAGGATGCCAAAAAGAACATTCATGCTTGGCAGCATTGATATGGCTTTGGGGTAGACGACAAAAGCGAGCTGAGGCCCTCCTTTTATTGCTTCGCCAAAGGGAACGTTTTGGCTGTGGGCCATGAATCCGACAATGCCGAATACGGCAAAGCCGGCAATAAAAGAAAAAAGGCAGTTAACTATGGTGGTGATAACGGCGTTTCTGGCAATATTGCTTTTTTCAGGCAAATAGCTGGCATAGGTTATCATAATGCCGAAGCCCAGTGAGAGCGTGAAAAAAATCTGACCAAAAGCAGCAGCCCAAACTTTTCCTGCTTTCATGCGCGCCTCGGGATCAGATGCAAAAAGGTTTATTTTTGACCAGTCGGCATGCAGGTAGTGATTTTTTATGGCATCCGCAGCACCATCAAGGTTAACGGTCCAGACAACAATTATGATGGTAAGCAGAAAAAGGGCCGGCATAAAAATCATACTTGCCCGTTCTATGCCGTGCCGGATATCCCGGAAGCAGATAAGCCAGCAGAGAACCCATACCAACAGGGTAGCAAAGGCTATCGGCACGCGAATACCGCCTAAATGTGCCGCAGAGTCTGAAAGTTGTAAAAAATTACTGAAGAAGAAGGTCTGTGTATCAGCACCCCATGAAAGCGTAAAGGAGAAGAAGAGATAGTTCACACACCAGCCGATCACCACGGAATAAAAGAGCATGATACCGAACATGGCCACAACAGGCATCCACCACCCCAGCCATTCATGTTTTGCGCCGATTCTGGCAAGACTCAGTGGTGATGAGCCTTTTTCCATATGGCCGAGACCATATTCCAGCAGCATGATGGGAACACCGGCCAGGAGTAAGGCAACAAGGTAAGGAATCAGAAAGGCGCCACCGCCATGTTCATGGGCCATATAACTAAATCGCCATACATTACCGAGGCCGATAGCCGATCCAATGGCGGCCAGGAGGAATCCAATATTTGACTTCCAACTGCTTCTCGCTTCGGGCATATTTTCTTCTCCGGGTAGTTTTTATGGTATACAGGCCATTGCACACGCACGCCTGAGATGGGTAGCCAAATGACAATTATATTAGCATAACATATTGAAATGACAAATTGAATAGAGATAAATGCACGAACTTGATGATCCCGCAAAAAGTCGGGAAAACGGTTAACGTGCCATCTAGTTTCAACGAGTTGCCACGTGCCCTGAGCGCGAGCGAAGAATTCCTCTTGGGGGATAATACATTGATGAACCGGCAACAGCTTTATAAGAAACCCCGGCTGAACTTACCGCCCCTTTCATTGCATGAAATCAAAGAGGTTAACGTGTCCGCATAGCAGACAAATCGTTATTTTTACGAGTTCATCGAACTCATACCAAAAATTTGTTTTCAATTTGGCGGTATGTTATACCACTTCATTGCAATTGCGTCACACGATCATATTCGGAATCCGATATTCCAGAGTATTTTGAGGCCTTCTGGAAGATTTTTTCTGAAATTTAAAAAATAAGTTGTCCATTCGTTCAATATTGCGTATTTTCACATCCATTTTTAACCAGGATGCGCATTAATGAACCGCTCCGCGATCCCATTTAACCGGATCTACTTTGTCGGACAACAGAACCCATGGTTTGAATATATGAAAACTTTAAAGGTTGGAGTAATTGGCGTCGGTTATCTTGGCAAGTTTCATGCTGAAAAATATGCTGCCATGGATGGCGTTGATTTTGTTGGCATTGCCGACACAAATATGGAGACAGGTGAACGGGTTGCCGATCAATTCGGTGTCCGTTTTTTTGATGATTTCAATTCACTTTTGCACGAAGTTGAGGCTGTCAGCGTTGTTGTTCCCACTACCAACCATTATGAGGTCGCAGCTGCTTGCCTTGAAAAAGGCGTTGATGTGCTTCTTGAAAAACCAATGACCAGCACGCTCGTCGAGGCGGATAAATTAATTAATTTGGCGGATAAAAATAATTTGCTGCTCCAGGTTGGGCACCTTGAACGGTTCAATCCAGCCATCCTCGCCATGGAACAATACGTGACAAAACCTATGTTTATTGAATCACACCGCATCCATATGTTTAAAAATCGAGGTATTGATGTGGATGTGGTTCTTGATCTCATGATCCATGACATTGATATCATTTTAAGCATTGTCAATGCGCCTCTTAAAACCATCCATACCGTCGGTGTTCCGGTTGTGACCCATACCACTGACATTGCTAACGCCCGTTTGATATTTGAAAACGGCTGCACGGCAAATGTAACGGTAAGTCGCATTTCCAAAGACAATATTCGGCGCATCAGGATATTCCAGCCCCGCTCTTTCATTTCCGTCGATTACGCCAAAAAGGAATTTATGGTCATCAAGCAATCCAAAGAAAAAGATGAAATGGGACTGCCCAAAGAAGAGGTTATCCACTCCTGCTATATTGAAAAAGATGCCCTTGAGAACGAATTGAAAGATTTTATGGATAATGTACGAAACCGCACAACCCCGAAGGTGTCCGGCAAAGAAGGACGACAGGCTCTTGCCATGGCCCTGGATATTATGGCGCAGATCAGAGAGAACGCGGAAATGCACAAACATTTTTTTGAAAGCAATGATGCCGGCTCAACCTCAAGCTGATGTCTGAAACCCGGGTTATGATCATAGCCGGCGAGGCCTCCGGAGATCTACACGGCGCCCACCTCATTCATGCTTTGAAAGAACTGGTCCCGGACCTGTCGGTCTGTGGTATCGGCGGAGAGCACCTGCAAAAGGAAGGTGTTGATATCCTGTTTGATGCTGGGAAACTGGCAGTGGTCGGCCTGGCCGAGGTATTGGGTCATATCTCAGATATACGGGCTGCCAAAAAAATCCTGGAGACGCGGCTCAAGGAAAACCCGCCTCATCTTTTGATCCTCATAGATTTCCCAGACTTCAATCTCATGCTTGCCGGTAAAGCCAAACGTCTTGGTGTGCCGGTTTTTTATTATATAAGCCCTCAGGTCTGGGCATGGCGCAGCGGCAGGGTGAAAAAGATCCGCAGACTGGTTGACCGCATGGCCGTTATTTTACCATTTGAAAAAGATTTTTATAAAGAATACGGCATGGAGGTGGAATTCGTCGGCCATCCGCTTATGGATTCCGTCCAGACCCGCTTGGCAAAAGATACTTTCTTGGAAAAATATGGGATTAATAAGGATGCAACAACAGTTGGCATTCTACCTGGCAGCCGAAGGAAAGAAGTCACAAAAATATTGCCGATATTTCTGGAAGTTGCCCAACGGCTTGCAGAAGAGGACCGGAACCTGGTATTCCTGCTGCCATTGGCATCAACCCTGTCCATGGATGATCTCTCGCAAATCGGTCTTGTTGAAAGCAGCCTTAATATCAAAGTGATAACAGAGGACCGCTATGACCTCATGGCTGCATGTGAGGCGGTGATGGCTGCTTCAGGCACTGTGACCCTGGAACTTGCTATCCTTAATGTGCCGATGGTGGTTTCCTATAAGGTATCTCCCCTCACTCATTTTATCGGGAGTCGGCTGATCAAGGTGCGGTATGCCTCGCTGGTAAATCTTGTTGCCGGCCGGGAGGTGGTGCCGGAATTTCTCCAGCATGATGCAACGACTGAGAAAATATATGAGGCCATGCATAATATCCTGACCAATAGTGAAGACAGGGCTGCAATGCTTAAAGAGATTGCTGAAGTCTGCGCCCGGTTTGGTAGTGCAGGCGCTTCCCAGCGGGCCGCCCGGATAGCTCTCGAGACGATGAATCGGTGAAGTTATACACCGCGACATAAATCCGATGCATCCCATCATGCTTTGTCACTTGCTGCGGTGCCTGCTCACAGCGCTACCAGGCTGTTCCGCCGACTCCTCTCTCGTTCCTCGCCTGGCTGGGCGCCTCGAACTTATGTCGCGATGTATAAACCGGATCTTCCTTATTTCTTAAATAACCACAAAATGAGAGAGAGCACGAGGCTCACCAGGATCATGGTGGTGATGGGGATGAACACCTTGAATCCCGGGCGGTTGATGATGATGTCGCCAGGGAGACGGCCCAGGGGGATCTTGCTGAGAAAGGGCCAGGTAAGACCAATGATGAGGAGGGTGATGCCCAGGATGATCAGAGTTTTTTGCATATTACGGTGACATTTTTTTGATTATGACATGCTTTGAGAAACAGAATCTATGTATCATTCATGCCATCCAGCACCTTTTTCACTGCCGCAAAATCCATATCGCCCAGGTCCCGTCCCAATCCTTGTCGGTAAAGCTGAAACAGTGCGTGGCCGAGCGGAGTTGCCGCGCCGATTTCATCGGCTGTTTGCATGACAAAACGGAGATCTTTTGCCATGTGTTTCAGGGGGAACTGGGGAGGATAATCATTTGATTTGAGCATGGGTTCCTTGAGGTTAAAAAGGCCGCATCCAAGAGGACCGGAAAGAACGGTATCAAGAATGGTTTCAGCAGGTAAACCGCACCTTTCGCCGAGATTAAGAGCTTCACAGAGGCCTTCCATCATAATACTGAGGAGCAGGTTGATGGTCATTTTCATGCATGATCCCAATCCTGCTTCACCGCAGTAGACCACTTTTTTCCCCAAGGCCATGAAAAGGGGGTCAAGCTCGGTGACTTTTTCCTCCGGACCGCTGGCCAGGACAACCAGCAATCCTTCTTCAGCCGGTTTTTTGGAGCCCGAAACCGGCGCATCGATCAGGATTATTGTTTCCTCTTCGAGCGCAATGTTTAAGTACTTGGTATATGCAGGAGAGACAGTACTCATATTAATAATGATATGGGCAGGATTTTCTGCTGCCAGAATGCCGGTGGCGCCGAAGAGCATATTGTCTATGGCATCCGGGCCGGTGAGCATCATAATGAGCACATCAGACCAGTTTGCCAGTTCTGCAGGGGTTGATGCAACGAGTGCACCTGCTTGGGCCAGAGAATCGGTTTTTTCCCTGGTGCGGTTATAGACCATGACCTTGTTGCCCTTATTGAGCAGGTTCTGTGCCATGGGTTGTCCCATGATACCCATGCCGACAAATCCAATTTTTCTTGTCACTATTATCCTCCTGTGATTGTTATATACAAAATTGATTAAAAATTATTGTAGGAGTTCCGATTCCGAAATTTTATGAAAAAGTTCTATGGCTGGTCCAGTAGTAATTGTAAAAAATATTTCAGATACATCCGGGGAGGCAAGATCTGTGGAGAACATGGTGAAGATTTGTAAAAAATATTGTATAGTTATCTATATATTCTTTACACAATCCTGAATCCGTGAGCGTTCGTCAGTGGTCCGGATGCGCGAAGGGAACGAATTCGATTATCCTTGTGTGATATCGAAGAGTTACCGACAGGTAAGCGAGCCTGCGAGACTCCGAAGCAGGCGGGCCGCTGACGGGCGCCCCAAAGGGCGGCGTACCAACAGAGAGTGAAGGCATTGGATATGGTATCCTAACTATATTATTAAATGATATCAAATATTTATATGTAAAATTTATTGTTTGCTGTCACGGATTCAGGACAATGAAATAATGAACGGCTCATCTCTCTTTTCCATTATTGGCAGTGTCATCGGCGGGGTAGGACTTTTTCTTCTCGGCATGCGTCTGATGACCGATGGTCTGAAATATGCTGCCGGCACTTCACTGCGTGATATTTTAGAAAATTCGACAAGCACCCCTTTGCGCGGCATTCTCTCAGGCGCGTTGATCACCTCCCTGGTGCAGTCTTCCAGTGCCGTTACTGTTGCGGCTATCGGCTTCGTCAACGCCGGTCTCTTGGATCTGTCCCATTCTATCTCAATTATATACGGCAGCAATATCGGGACGACCATGACCGGGTGGTTGGTATCCATGGTCGGATTTAAGTTCAATATCAATACATTTGCCATACCACTGGTTGGAATCGGCATGCTCTTCAGGCTTTCGCCCCATGAGGGGAGAAGATCGGCAATGGGTGATGTTCTTGCAGGCTTTGGCGTTTTTTTCATTGGGGTCGAGGTTTTGAAAACCACCTTCGCAGGAGCAGGAGAAAACATCAATCTCCTTTCTTTTGCCGGCGATGGATTTGCGTCGCTCAGCATTTTTGTTGCCATCGGTTTTCTCCTTACTTTGCTGATGCAGTCTTCCAGCGCTTCCATGGCTGTTATTCTTACAGCCATGGCCGGCGATATTATTACCCTTAACAACGCGGCAGCCACTGTCATCGGCGCCAATGTCGGCACTACATCAACCGCGGCCTTATCGGTCATAGGCGCTACTTCCAATGCCAAGAGGTTGGCAACCGGTCATGTTATCTTTAATATTGTAACCGGAATAGTTGCCCTGGCCTTGCTGCCTTTTCTGTTGACATTCTTGGGGAAAATTCAAAATTTTTTAGGCTTGGGGGATTCGCCGGCTATTTTACTGGCGCTTTTCCATACTATTTTTAATGTTCTTGGCGTATTGCTGCTGTATCCGTTTACAAAATCGCTGGTGAAAACGTTGAATAGTTTTTTTCACACCAGGGAGGAAGACGAGGCTCAAACCCGGCACCTGGACCGTAATGTCATGGCCACGCCGGTCATGGCAATGCAGGCAATATTCATGGAGTTGAAGCGTATCGGTGATATTGCTTTCCGAATGGCCAAGGGAGCAATAAGTTCCGAAGCAGGACCAAGTTCACGCATGCTGTCCGACAAGCACGTTTTGGACCAACTCATCAATTCGGTGGGGGATTTCATCAATCTGTTGATGCGCAAAAACATGCCGCCTGATCTTGACGATCTTCTAGCCAATGCCTTGCGAATATCAGGATATTATGTCGATCTATCCGAACTTGCCATTGATTTGGCAAAGATCCAGAATAACAAGGTGCATACCGGGGGACACGAAAAATTGGCAGAGGATCTGCATGCCATGAGACGGGATGTCGTGAATTTGCTGAAACGATTTGACGTTGATTTGCCGGGATATTCCCATAAAGAAAGAAAAAAGGAGCTGGAAGAATTAAAGGAGGAGTATCGGGCACTCAAGGCCCGGATGCTGCGAGAAGCCAGTAAAGGCAACCTTACCGTTAGCCAGATGGTGGCCGATCTCGAGGCAATTGCCCGTATCCGCCGGATTGCCGAACAGGCGGAGAAGGCGGCGCGTTATCTTTTAACCCTTCGAATTGAGAAAGAAAAAGAGGAGAATGGAGAGACGACCACCCTTTCTAAAACGCTAAGCCGCTAAGGAATAATGATACCAAGTTGCATTCAAAGAGGTAACAAGGCGGCAAGGAGGAGGCCCCGGAGGCGTATATGAAATACGCCGAGGAAGCCGACGACGCAGCCAACAAAGTTAGAATTTGAATGCGGCTTGGTATGAATATATCCTATAAGAGGGACTCCACCGCCTTTACAATATTTTTTGTAGTTAAGCCAAAATAATTGAAAAGTTCTCCTGCCGGCGCAGACTCACCAAAACTGTCGATGCCGATGACCTTTCCTTCCAGACCGACATACTTGCGCCAGTAATCCGTAATCCCGGCCTCAACAGCTACCCTGTTGCGGACATTACCCGGCAAAACGGATTCACGGTAGGTATCATCCTGACCATTAAAGATGTCAGTTGACGGCATGGAGACTACCCGAACCTTTCTTCCTTTTTCTGTTAATTGCGCCGCTGCCGTCATGGCCAGGGCCAATTCCGACCCTGTTGCTATGATGATGGCATCCGGTTTGCCTTTGCAGTCCATAAGTACATAGCCGCCTCGTTCTATGCCCTTAATTTGTTCCTTGGTGCGCTGCTGGTGTGGCAAACCTTGCCGGGAAAACAATATGCAGGTAGGGCCCTGTTTCCGTTCAATAGCCATCTTCCAAGCCACTGCGGATTCAACCGCGTCACAGGGGCGCCAGACGGACATGTTTGGAATCATCCTGAGGGTGGCGGCCTGCTCCACTGGCTGATGGGTTGGGCCGTCTTCGCCAAGGCCGATAGAGTCATGGGTTAGGACAAAAATCGAGCGGATTTTCATTAAAGCGGACATGCGCAAAGCATTGCGAGCATAATCTGAAAATATCAGAAACGTTGCGCCATAGGGTATGAAACCGCCATACAGGGCGATGCCGTTGACAATGGCAGACATGCCGAATTCACGGACTCCGAAAAATATATAGTTACCGTCAGCATGGTCTTTGATGCTTTTGCTGCCGGACCAGATAGTCAGATTGGATGCGGCGAGGTCGGCAGAACCGCCTATCAATTCAGGCAAAAGGGGGCCATAACCGTTTAGGGTGTTTTGCGATGCCTTGCGGGATGCGATTTTTTCCCCTTTGCTATCAACAGAGCGTATGAATTCATTGGCTTTTTTCGTCCAGTTTTTAGGCAGGTCACCCTGCATTCTTCGGATAAGTTCTGCGCCAAGGTCTGGATATTCTTTCTTATATGTAGTGAAGCGTTTTTCCCAGTCGGCTTCCAGTTGTGCACCTTTTGCTTTGGCATCCCATGCTTCGTATATTTCAGCAGGAATTTCAAAGGGGGGATGGGACCAGCCTATGGTTTTCCGGACCAGATCGACTTCTTCTGCGCCAAGGGGGGCGCCGTGGCATGATTCTTTCCCTTGTTTATTTGGCGATCCCCAGCCGATTATGGTCTTGCAGCATATCAGGGAGGGTTTGTCCTTGACGCCTTGTGCCTTGGTAATTGCTTTTTTCACTTTTTCAGGATCATGGCCATCGACATTTTCAATGACATGCCAGCCATAGGCCTTAAACCGTTCCGGTGTGTTATCGGTGAACCAGCCTTCCACTTCACCGTCAATGGATATGTTGTTATCGTCATAGAAGGCGATGAGATTTCCAAGCTGCAGAGTGCCGGCAAGGGAGCATGCTTCATGGGAGATACCCTCCATCATGCAGCCGTCGCCAAGGAACACGTATGTGCGATGATCTATAATATCATGACCGGGTCTGTTGAACTGCGCGGCAAGAACCCTTTCCGCAATGGCCATGCCAACTCCATTGGCCATGCCCTGGCCAAGAGGACCGGTAGTGGTTTCAATCCCCGGCGCATAGCCGTATTCGGGATGGCCTGGAGTTTTGGAATGCAGTTGACGGAAGTTTTTCAGTTCCTCCATGGGCAGGTCGTATCCGGCAAGATGGAGCAAGGAGTAAGCCAGCATGGAACCATGGCCGTTTGAAAGCATAAATCGGTCGCGTCCCGGCCAATTCGGATTAGCTGGATTGTGACGTAAAAAGTCGTTCCACAATACTTCGGCTATATCTGCCATGCCCAGCGGCATGCCCGGATGTCCGGAATTGGCCTTTTGGACAGCGTCCATGCTTAAAGCGCGGATGGCGTTGGCAAGATCTCTTCGTGACACCATTGGATTCCTCCCAGAATTTGATTGGCGGCTTACTGTTTCCGCCTGGATTAAATATTATTCAAAGATGTACTCGCAAAAAGTATCGAGATGGCCAAGCATAAAAGTTCGAAATACGCCAAACGGAAGTGCCCTTGGGGTACAACGCAGGAGATTGAACTTTTTGCGACGCCATCATTCATAGTTTGCTGCCGGTGAGAGCATAGAATGTGCGTATATATATCTCTTCAGCTATTTCATCGACTATGGTATTAAGTGCTGATTTCTTGTTGCTTTGGGTTGTTACGGCATCGCTTCCCACTAAATAGGTGGTGTCACGAATGAATTTGTTTTCCTCTACAACTGCCTTTCCGGTTTCAGTGTTGACCAGACTGAAACTTGAGGTTACTACGGCCTTGAGAACATTTGCCCTATCAAAGGCGTCATAGGATGCCCCCGGATAGTCCACCGATACAACAGTACCATTCAGTTTGTAGCTCGCTTTGTCGGCAGATGTAGTCAATCGAAAAATATTTGATTGCACAAGCCAGTCGGTTAAAGCAATTCTGATCAAGGATTCGAGGCCGATTTCATTGGTTCGGTTGGTCCACATTCCCATGTACAGGGTGATGGATTTATCAGACGTATATTGCGGAATAGCAGCGGGGGTATGGTAACCGCAGCCAACCAGCCATTGCGGCATGATAAGGACTGACAATAAAAGGAGGACCGTTTTCATTATGCGTATCACACAACTATATTGATAAGTTTTTTAGGCACAACAATGATCTTCCGTATAGGTTTATCTTCAGTAAATTTCTGTATTTTTTCATCGGCTACTGCCTTTTCTTTCAATACATCTTCCGCTGTGTCAGGAGCAACCTGCAGGCGGCTTCTCACCTTACCATTTACCTGGAGAACAATGGTCAATTCCTCATCTTTGGCTGCCTCGGGATCAAACTCCGGCCATGGCGTGTCTGCAATTGGGACGGAATGTCCGGTCCGTTCCCAGAGTTCTTCGCAAATATGGGGCGCCATGGGTGACAATAGCAGGAGTATGGCCTTTACCGCCTCTTTCACCACGGCAGGTTCAACCGATTCTTGCGCTTCGCCTCCGGCCTGGGCGAAAAGCATGTTGACAAGTTCCATTATCGCGCTGATTGCCGTGTTGAAATGAAAATCATTTTTCAGGTCCGTGCTCACCTTGCGGATGGTTTGGTGTGTTTTGCGATGCAAGGCCCTACTTGCTTCATTAAGTTCTTTGGGGATTTCCATGTTATGGTTTGCAAAGGTTACACTTTTATCCATAACATACCTGAAAACGCGGGTCAGAAAACGGTAAGCACCTTCAACGCCCTGATCGCTCCATTCGAGATCTCTTTCCGGCGGCGCGGCAAAGAGGCTGAAAAGACGCACGGTATCAGCGCCATAATGTTCGACCAGTTCACTGGGATCAACCACATTGCCCTTGGATTTGGACATTTTTGCGCCATCCTTGATAACCATGCCCTGGGTCAACAAATTCTCGAAAGGTTCGCCAATGGAGATATAACCGAGGTCGCGCATAATTTTAGTGAAAAATCGCGCATAGAGCAGATGGAGAATGGCATGCTCCACACCGCCTATATATTGGTCAACCGGGAGCCAGTAGGATACCGCCTTGCTTTCAAGCGGCCCGGCTTGGTAATCAGGGCTTGCATAACGGGCGAAATACCAGGAAGATTCCACAAAAGTATCAAAGGTGTCGGTTTCTCTACGCGCCTCGCCACCGCAGACCGGACAGGTTGTCTTGTAAAACTCTTCCATGCTGTGCAAGGGTGATTTGCCAGTCTCGTCAAACTGCACATCCGTGGGAAGTGTAATGGGCAGATCTTTTTCCGGTACAGGCTGAACGCCGCATTTATCACAGTGCAGCATGGGAATGGGCGTTCCCCAGTACCGTTG
Organism: uncultured Desulfobulbaceae bacterium; assembly: GCA_945787445.1. GTDB lineage: Bacteria > Desulfobacterota > Desulfobulbia > Desulfobulbales > CALZHT01 > CALZHT01. Next base: position 25,053 of record CALZHT010000006.1, on the reverse strand, counting down.
TCTGGAGACCCCCCAGTCACGCAATCTGAAGGTTATCTGCTTTTTGCCGAAACCTTTTTGTTCTGCATAGCTGGTTATGGCTGTTTTTGCCGGATCGGAAGCCATACCGCTGAAATTTCCGGAGTTAACAAGTGTTCCCGGACCTTCATACGCCTCTTCGATTGTATCAGAATTCAGGTTTTGTCCTTCTGGTTGGATTACGCCCTTGATGGGGATGTCATACTTTTTAGCGAATTCATAATCCCTCTGATCATGGGCCGGCACAGCCATGACCGCACCGGTGCCATACTCCATCAAAACGAAATTGGCAGCATATACCGGCAGCTCATCGCCGGTATATGGATTGATACAGAAACTGCCGGTGAAAACTCCTTCTTTGTCAATTTCTTCATCAGGTTTTTGCCGCTGCTTGCGGATGATGGTTTGTTGGACAAAATCGTGAACGGCTTGTTCCTGACCTTTGCCTCTGCACAGGTCATTCACTAGTGGGTGTTCCGGAGCAATGGACATGAAAGTGGCACCAAATATGGTGTCGGGCCGGGTGGTAAATATCTTCAGGCTTTTGTCACTGCCTTTAACAGGAAAATCAATTTCAGCGCCAATGCTTTTTCCAATCCAGTTGCGCTGCATGGTGAGTACTTTTTCCGGCCATCCTTTTAGATTTTCGCATTCTGCCAGCAATTCTTCGGCATAATCGGTTATTTTAAAGAACCAGCCCTTCATTTTTTGGGGGAGTACCAGATTGTCGCAGCGCCAACAACTGTCATTGATGACCTGCTCGTTAGCAAGCACCGTCTGACAGGTTTCGCACCAATTGACCGTGGTCACCTTCTGGTATACCAATCCTTTTTCATGAAGTTTGATGAAAAAAAGCTGTTCCCATCGATAATAATCCGGATCGCAGGTGGTTAGTTCCCGATCCCAGTCATAGCTGAATCCCATTCTCATGAGCTGTTGTCTCATGTAGTCAATGTTCTCAAAGGTCCAGGTCGCGGGATGCGTATTGTGTTTGATTGCCGCATTTTCAGCGGGCAAACCAAAGGCGTCCCAGCCCATGGGATGAAGGACATTGTAGCCTTGCATCCTTTTGTATCGCCCTATGACATCGCCGATCGTGTAGTTACGTACATGACCCATGTGGATCCGGCCGGAAGGATAGGGAAACATCTCAAGGAGGTAGTATTTTTTCCGGTCAGGGTCTTCGGTAACTGAAAAGGTCTTTTCTGAGTGCCATTTTTTCTGCCATTTCTTTTCAATGGCGTTGAAAGTATATTTTATGTGTTCCGCAGAAGCCATCAGTGTTTCCCTGCTGGTATTTCATGAGAAGTTAAGAAATCCGCCTGCCTGCTCATAGTGTTTTCAGAATGAATGCAACGCATTAAGGTCGTATCGGCATCTCAGAAGTATTAACAGACCGGATAAAAAATACAATACGCAAATCATAAAGTTGACGGAGAGTCGTGCCGGGCGAGATTTTCAAATGACGTAAACCGGTCTAGAAAGGCCAACTCAATTGTGCCGGTGGGGCCGTTTCGTTGTTTGCCGATAATGACTTCGGCTATACCTCTTTTTGGATTGTCTTCTGATTTGTTATAGATTTCGTCGCGATAAATAAAGCAGATAAGATCTGCATCCTGCTCAATAGCTCCTGACTCGCGGAGATCTGAAAGCTGCGGCCTTTTGTTCGGGCGGTTTTCCAGGCTTCGATTAAGCTGAGACAGCGCAATGACAGGCACATTAAGTTCCTTGCTCATGGCTTTCAGTGACCGTGAAATATCACTGATTTCCTGTTCCCTTCTTTCCATGGATCCACGGCCGCGCATGAGTTGCAGATAGTCTACTACAACAAGGGCAAGCCCGTGCTCCATTTTCATACGACGTGCTTTGGCACGCATTTCCAACACAGAGATGGCGGGCGTATCATCAATATAAATGGGGGCCTCAGAGAGTATACCTGCTGCTCTTGTTAATTTCGGCCAGTCCTGATCTTTCAGAAAACCGGTGCGGAGGCGGTGCGAATCAACCCGGCTTACCGAACAGAGCATTCTCATGCCAAGTTGTTCTTTGGACATTTCCAGGCTGAACACGCCAACAGGGGTCTTGTTCATAATTGCCGTGTTTTGGGCAATGTTCATGGCTAGTGCCGTTTTACCCATGCTGGGGCGGCCGGCAAGAATGATGAGGTCGGAGGACTGAAAGCCGGCGGTCATTTTGTCAAGGTCGTCAAAGCCGGTAGGTACGCCGGTGATGAGTTCTTTGCGCTCGAAGAGCTTTTCAACCGCCTTGAATGTATCAGTAATAATGGATTTTAACGGATAAAAGGATTGACTGCTTTTGGCGCTGGATATATCGAATATGGTTTGCTCAACTTCATCCATCAGGCCGTCAATATCATCTTGCTCCTCATAACAGCGACCGGCAATTTCCGTTGTTGTTTGAATAAGTTTTCTCAGGACGGATTTTTCCCTAACGATATTTGCGTAGTAGGTGATATTGGAGGCAACCGGTACGATATCGGTCAGAGATGCCAGATAGGAGGGGCCTCCAGCCTCTTCAAGCTTATTGCTGTCATTGAGAATGGAGGTGAGAGTTATGAGGTCCTGGGGCTCATTTTTATTGAATAGAGCCACCATTCCTTCATAGATTATTTTGTGTGAATCTTTGTAGAAGTCCTGCGGCTCCAGGATCTCCAGAGAATTACCCAGAGCGCCCTGCTGGAGAAGGATAGAGCCAAGAACACACTGCTCCGCTTCAATATTTTGGGGAGGAAGGCGGTGCAGGGTTGAGGATACTTTGGTGCTTACGGCTTCCATGCTGAAGTTTACGGTGTCTCAAAGTTTTAAAAAAAACTGACAGCAGGGAGCAAGGGTGTTTTTCATAATACAGAGAAAGAAAAGAATCAAATGCTCCTGAGCCTGTCCAGGTTAAATAAAAGGATAATTTTGCACCCTGCAGCCGTATTATTTGTTTGTTTCTTCAGTCAGAGGAATAACCTCTATTTTGACCTCGGCGGTTTTCTGGAACCCTGTTTTGACGGCAACCATGGTCTCACCAAGAGTTTTGATGGGTTCATCGAGAAGAATTTTTTTCTTTTCGATGTCAACCCCGAGTTCTGCAAGTTTGGCAGCAATATCGCCGGCAGTTACAGAACCAAAAAGTTTGTCTTCTTCGCCAACTCGCTGTTCAATAATAACGCTCAACCTGGATATCTTTTTGGCCAGATCTTCTGCATCTTCCTGCTGACGTTTCTTGCGAGATTCGATTGACGCCTTGTCCTGTTCGAGAATGGTCAAGTTGGACTTGTTTGCCAATACGGCTTTTTGCTGGGGAATCAGATAATTACGTCCATAGCCCGGTTTAACATTAACGATATCACCTTCTTCGCCCAGGGTATCAATAGTTTCTTTAAGTATCACTTCCATTATATTGCCTCCACATAAAAACCTGAAAAAACAGGCTTACTAAATTTACTACGCCATGTTGTCGCTTCGTTTCCGAAGATTTATCCAAATATCTGCGACACCAAGCACGGCCAAAAGCATAATACCGTAAGCCTGGATGAATACCAACAGATATATGATAACTTTTAATACCTGTGGAACCGACCATCGAGCCAACAATGAGGAGAGAACGGCAAGTCCCTGAAAAAAATATAATGTTCCCACTACTAAGGCTGCATTAAGGGCCACAATGTTGATGCGTTCATCAGGTACCAGGAGCCCGACAGCAACTAGAATTATAACCCAAACAAGAGGTTCCGGGAGTTTCCACTCCCTATACTCTTTCCACGGAGAAAGACTTTTTTTCTTAAGCAGCCAATGTCCAACAATAATGTTTAGCCATATCGCATTGCAGACAACGATCAACAGCAACGCTGGAAAAACTTTGAGAATAAAGTGTTGCAGTTGCTTAAAAAGGCTTTGTAATTCCTGCTGTGATGCCAATGGCAGGCCTGAATCCTTAGCCATTTCGAGATAGGACTCAGTAGCTATTTCAAGACTTTTCTCAAGTTCCTCCCGGGTTTCCAGGTATGGATTTGCCTGCTCTGACATGGCGATCAAGGCCCAAAACAGCAGTAAACACAAGACCGTGGCAAGAATGGCATGCATTCCTGCCCTGACCGGATTATCATTTTTTTTCACAGCCAGGGTAAGAACAAATCCGGCAGGGAGAAAAGTGAAAGAAAAGAGGAATATTTTAAAAGATCCAAGGAACAGGGAAACGAAACTGGAAAAAATTATGGCTGTGCCGACAAGTCTCGTTCCATGTCTTTTACCCAGCAAGGTAAAATAGTAAAAAATCGGCAGCGGTATAAAGGTTTGAAGCCAAGCCAGTTGCACATCTATTGCCGGCAGAGCAAACACGGCAGATGTGAGAATCACCCCGAATACAAATTGGTTCTTCTCCGGTGCTCTTTCACCCTTCCGATCTATCACAAAAACTCCGGCAGAGTTTAATTAATAAGGCGTTGAACCAGAGTAGGGGAGAAGCGCTATTTGCCTTGCTCTTTTAATGGCCTCGTTTAATTCGCGTTGGTGTTTGGCGCAGGTGCCGAATATCCGCTGAGGTATAATTTTGCCGCGTTCTGTGACAAAATTTTTCAGGGTTCTCACTTCTTTATAATCAATCACCAGTTCTTTATCCGCACAAAAACGGCAGACTTTCCGGCGAAAAAATTGTTTACGCATTTTCATGCTCCTTTTGGGCTAATTTTCATGATCCCGTAAAAAGTTGGGAAGACGGTTACCGTGCCATGTAATTTCAATTTTTATTCTTCCTCAGATGCAGTGGTGGTTGCAGACTTTTCTTGTTCAGCCTCGGATTCAGATGCGGTCTCTGTTGCTGAGTCTTCTGGGACTGCTTCAGATTCTGTTGCTGGGTCTTCTTGGTCTGCTTCAGATTCTGTTGTTTGGGGTTCTTCAGATACAGATTCGGAAACTTCCGTCTCGGTTTGTTCGTCAGGTATATATTTGTCCTGAAGCTTGATGGTCATGTACTTCAGGATTTTGTCGTCGATTTTAAAGATACGCTCGTTTTCGTTTACAGCATCCGGATTACTTGCGTATTCAATATAGACATAGTAGCCCTGGCTTTCTTTTTTGATATCGTAGGCGAGTTTTTTGAGTCCCCATTTGTCAATGGTGAGAATGGTGCCGCCAAAATTTGTGATGATATCAGCGGATCTATCGATGATTGCAGTGTAGTCGTCTTCCCCGAGATTGGGCTTGACTATGAAGATGGTCTCGTATCTTCGCATGGTGTTCCTCCTTATGGACTTTAATGGCCCTCGTTTCCTAGTTCTCTGCCTCAGAGAGCAAGGAGGGGGTGATTATCTATGTATGGTAAAAATAAGGCGCACTGCTTACCATTTACCCTGGTATCTGTCAAATCTTTTTTGCTTGCTCCCATAAGGAAACAAGGGTTTTAGTATCAAAATGATGGAGAGCTTTTCCAGACTTTTCTATCATCTTTTCCAATTTGTCGAAACGGTTTATGAATTTATCGGTAGATTTTTTTAATGAATCTTCAGCATCGACTCCTGACATGGCACCTATGGTTGAAAAGGATTGGAGTACATCGCCGAGCTCTTCGCGGATATCATCAGAATTGGCGCTATGAATAGCTTCTTTGAGTTCCTGGATTTCCTCCTCAATTTTAACAAAAACATCTTCAACCGCAGGCCATTTAAAGCCCAAGCCGATAACTTTTTCTGAGACTTTCTGAGCCCTTTTCAGTGCCGGTAGAGATTTGGGGAAAGAGGAGAGCTGGTTTTTGCACCATTTGTGTTCAGTTTTTTCCTCTTCTTTGATTTTCTCCCATTGCTGGCGTAATTCTTTTTCAGAGCCAACATGCTTTCCTTCGAACACATGGGGATGACGGCGGATCATTTTTGCGGAAATTGCCTGTAGTATATCTTCTATACTGAAATGCCCTTTTTCTTCAAAAAGTATGGTGAGAAAAACAATTTGAAAGAGCAGATCACCAAGTTCATCCCGTATATTGTTGTAATCCTCGAGGTCAATGGCTTCAAGCAGTTCGTAGCTTTCCTCAATAAGATATTTCTTAAGGGTTGCAGGGCTCTGTTTCCTGTCCCAAGGGCAACCATCAGGACTTCGCAGCCGTTTGACGATCTTTGTAAACTCGATGAATTTGTCAGCAATTACCGATTCTGTGTCATGCATATTGTAATGAAAATAGAGTTTTGTTTTTTTAAAAAAGACACCATACCAGTTTACCATGATGTTTGGAAGGTACTTTGAGAGTGCGCGCATGATTGATGCTCCTGCAAAGGCTTGTTACAAGCGGTCTCTCTATTGCCTTGACATGCTAGGGGAAGCGCTGCGCGGTTCTAATTGGCAGGAACATTTTACTGCCAACAAATTAATAGAGTATATTCCATGATGTAACATAATGAAAATAGGTTGATTTTCAACAATACTCTCGCGACATATGTTAAATACAATAACAAAAAGATTATTTGATGTTGATTTATGTGTTTGAGATGATTATCCTAACCTACATACTAATTCAGAAATTTAATTTGACTTTTGGCGTAATCAGTGTATACGAATGAGTAGTAGTTGCTTTTTAACCCTCTTTCTGTTATATAACCTCAGAGGAATAAGTGATACTGAATTTAATATCCATAGGATTTACCTATAGTGAATATTTCAGCTGTTTGCCTTGAGCACTGCGACAAAATAATTAATATATAAGAGGGAACCATTCGCATAATTTACGAAAGATATTTCAGGCAACTATTTGATACCGTTTGTGGTCCATAGAGGTTTCAATTGTTGTGTGAATCAATTGTAATGGTTGTTTATTTGTAAAAGACCAAAAACAATAAGGAGAATCGTCGTGAGTAAAAAAAAGAAGGACATTTTACTACAGAAGCATAAGGATATTGCTCGAATAGACCAAGAAGAAAAACGCACCCACGGCTGGTATGTTAGGGTACGTTTTTACGGGAAAACCCACTCAAAATTCTTTTCCGACAAAAAATGCGGCGGTCGTTATTCCAGCCTTTTGTCAGCCATTTCATGGCGTGATGAAATCGAGAAAGCGATTGGCAAGGTGCGAACGGACAAACATGTTGTTACCGTTAGCAACACTTCGACAGGAGTTGTCGGTGTACGACTCAATGAAAAACTTAACAGATATGAAGTGAGCTGGGTAACAACAATGGGCAAACAGGGTAAAACTTCTGTGTCCATAAATAAGCATGGTAAGGAAAAAGCACTTGAACTTGCTTGCGAGATCAGAAAGAAGAAAGAAGCAGAGCGTCTTGCCGCTTAGAGGTAAAGAAGATTGGTAAGGTTTTGCCAAGCCGTTTATTGATTCTTTCTTTTTCTAACATTATACAATAATTAGTCTGAAAAGGGTCCGCTTCTGAAGTCATTAACAATGACGAAGCGTGGCCCTTTTTTTGATATGTAGAGGGATGGAAACAAACATAAACTTTGCCTTGGTAACGGTGGCCATATCCGATGTTATTCATACCAAATCGCATTCAAATTCTAATTTTTTGGCTGCGACGTTTACGCCTCCATCCGCCGCGGCGGACTTCCGGAGCCTCCTCCTTAGCGGCCTTGTTACTCCTCTGAATGCAGCTTGGAATCACTATCACGAGAATCCATTTTGCCGGAATCGGCATTGATAAGGGATTTAGGCTGACGAGGGTTGTAATGAAAGGCCATTTCAATGATTCTTCTTCCCACGCCTAATCGTGCCCGCAGTTCCGCAGGCTTGCAAGGCTTTACCAGATATTCGTCCGCACCACCATCCAGTGCCAGGATCTGTTCTTCCTTAGACTTTCGGGCGCTGAACATTATGGTATACACATAGGGGCCATTGGTGCGGATCCTAAGCCGCTGGCAGACCTGCATGCCGCTAATACCCGGAAGGTTCCAATCCAGTATGGCCAAACGCACATCATGGTCTTCTTCTAAAATATTCCAGGCCTCGTCGCCGCTTTCTGCCTCGAGAGGCGCAAAGCCCCATTTTGTCAAGAAGTTTACCACACCTTTCCGAACAACGGGATTGTCCTCCGCGACAAGGACCTTGAAGAGAGTTTTGTTCTGTGTTGGCTGGGTATTTTCTTCCGGCGTACGATCAATATTTTCAGACATGATACTCCTTCAGGTAATTGAATTCAATACAGGTACTTGTATTCATTATAGGAAATAGTTATACAGAAACGCCAGTTTTTTTGTCAGGAGTAAATACCTCCGTTTAATGGGATAAGGCGTAATGTTAAGTCCCATAGGAAAGACTATCCTTCATGAGGCTCTTTGACCTACAATCATAAAACCGTTCCATCATGTCTAACCCCGATATACCCGAAAACTTCTATCTTTCCTTTTTTATGCTTGACTCCGTTTTTTTTTGCCACTAATATTCGCTTTCATTAAATGAATCACGATTCATATTTTGCTGTTTATTTGCATCCAAGCGTTTTAGCATGAAGAGTTCATAACCAAAGGGCTCCAGAGCCTCTGGCAATGGTCAAGAAAATGTTTACAAGGAGGAAAGAATTATGTCTGTTTATGTTGTAGGACACAAAAGTCCTGATACCGATTCGGTAGCATCAGCAATTGCCTATGCTGAGCTGAAAAAAGCAATGGGAATGGATGCCATTCCAGCTATGCAGGGTGAACTTAATCCTGAGTCCACCATGGTACTGAATAAATTTGGTTTTGCCGCTCCAGAACTTATGACCGACGGCGCCGGCAAGCAACTTATTCTTGTTGACCATAGTGACATTGCCCAAGCGCCTGACAACCTGGATCAGGCAGAAATTCTTGAGATTGTTGATCACCACAAGATCGGTGACATCACCACCAACAATCCCATCTTTTTCAGCGCCCAGCCAGTGGGTTGCACCGGTACTGTTTTGAAACAGCTTTATGAAATTTACAATGTTGAAATTTCTAAAAACATTGCCGGCATTATGTTGTGCGCAATTTTGAGTGACACGGTACTCTTCAAGTCACCCACCACAACCGACGCTGACAAACAGGCTTGTGAAGGATTAGCCAAGATAGCAGGCGTAGATGATATGAACGGCCTGGCCATGGAAATGTTCAAGGCCAAATCCGCTGTTGAAGGCGTTGCCGCAAAAGATCTGGTGTTCCGCGACTACAAAGATTTTGATATGAACGGCAAAAAGGTCGGTATTGGCCAGCTTGAGCTGGTTGACCTTTCCTTGATTGACGCTGTGCGAGATGATCTCTACAGCGCCTGCCAGGAAGTGAAGACGGAAGGCGGCCGCCATTCCGTATTCCTGATCCTGACCGACATCATGAAGGAAGGTTCTGACCTGATGGCCGTATCCGATGATCTTTCTATTGTTGAGAAGGCCTTTGGCAAGAAGCTGGAAGGCAAATGGGTATGGATCGACGGCATGATGAGCCGTAAGAAACAGGCGGTGCCGCCTCTGCAGAAGGCATTCGGCGCCTGATTTTCAGTCGATATTTCTATAAAAAAAGGCCGTATGAGTTGTTCGTACGGCCTTTTTTTGTGACCGATCCACCGGGTAAGCAACTTAGGCTAGTGTCTTGTCAACCTGTAAGCGCTTACTTTTAATTTTGGAGCCGGCGATGGGAATTGAACCCGCGACCTACTGATTACGAATCAGTTGCTCTACCCCTGAGCTACGCCGGCATATCTCACAGTCAAAAGGAAAATTCCTTGAAAGAAATTCTTTCATTCCTTCACGTAAACACCATGCTACAATGGTGTTCAGCTAGTAGCAATTTTATGCTAAACTGTCAAGGATTGTCTGCTATGGAAATGCTCAATTGCAAACATGCATAACGAGTTGATTCTATGCAGCGGGCTGCCGGTGAACTCAATGTAATTATTGTTTTAAACAGGGCCCGTTTGCCATAAAAAAAGGTAAGGTTGTCAGCGTTCTCATAGTGGACGACGATGCGACCCATCGCTATATGTTATCCTCTATGATCAGAGAATGGGGGTGGAAAGCTGAAGAAGCTGACGACGGCACTAATGCTGTCGAAGCAGTACATAAAAAGCCTTATGATGCCATCTTCATGGATGTGCGCATGACGGAAATGGACGGTATGGAGGCTCTTGGATACATCCATGAATACAATCCCGCCATACCGGTAATCATCACGACGCCTCAATATCACCCGCAAGACCCTGCTCAGCAAATTGAGCAAATACCTGGATGATTAGGGCTGCCGGTTTCGGCTCGCCCTTGGCCAGAGTGCCCAAAGTTTAAAGTGCCTGGAGATAAATGAAGTGTCTGATCAGAAAAACACCTCAAAACACCTCAACTTTAGACATTTATGCCCTTATTTTTAGGGTGCTTTAGTGCACTTCAAACTTTAGGCACTTTAGACATTTCAAACTTGAGGCGCTTAAAAAAATGCCGAAAAAATGGTTTCTACGGATAGTAAGCGTTTACACCCTTGGCTTGGTGTTTGTGACGGTTATTCTCAACAAACTGTTTTTTAAAAACTATTTCCCCCATCCGCTTGCATTGGACCTGCAATTTTTTCTTCTAGTGCTGGTGTGCTCTATTGTATTGATATCATTTGTTTATTTTCTTGTTACGCGCGAAAATTTTTTCATTCCCCGGATTATTGAAAAACTGGAAGTGCTACAGGAGTTGTTGTTTGCATTAAATCACCGTGAAAAAATATATATCTCTTTTCTGGCCGGTTTTTCCGAGGAATTCTTTTTCAGGGGGCTTCTCCAACCGCTATGGGGCATTACAATCGCCAGTGTCATTTTCGGCGCCCTCCATTTTGTTACCTTCGGCTATTTTTTGTTGGCCACTGCAATAGGATACTACCTCGGAGCTGTTTTTCATTATTCGGGCAACATATTCATCCCCATGATGGTCCACTCCATCTATAATGTTTTCGCTTTCAACCTGCTCGCCGGAATCTATTCATCAGATAGAGAAGATACGCCCAATAACTCACTAAAGAAGGATAATTAGGCCTGTGTCCCGCCAAACCCTTCGCTCCATAGGCTCAAGATATTCAGGTGTCATTCTTGACAATTGGGTAGTCTCGGATTTGATTTACGGCTGATTTGAATCCCAGTCTAAAGTCTAAGACTACTGGCAGCTAACGCTAAAAGAAAATAAATTGTTTCAATTTCATATAGTTACGATATACCCCTGAATCCTCCAAAAATCTATCCCAAAAAAAGTTTGACAGAATCGATTCAGTGATCTATGATTAAGTCATTGCGAAATTACTTAATAGGTTTGCCTTATGATCATTGACCCGGCCGATATATTTAAAGTATTAAGCGTTGAAACACGTGTAAATATTATTGAACTTCTCAAAGCCAAAGGGCCTCTCGGAGTAAAAGAAATATCAAGTAACCTTGGCTTAACACCCCCGGCGATATCGCAACATCTTAAAATACTCAAACAGGCAGGTTTGGTAAGAAGTGAACGGCAGGGGTATTGGATTCCGTATTCAATAAATGAAAAGGCCATGGAAAGTTGTCGGAAAATTTTGAATGAAGTTTGCACATGTGGGTGCCAGGGTACAGGCAAATTAAAGGAAAAAGAACGAAGCAAGGCAACCTTGGCGGCACTTAAAAAATATGAGGTAGAGCTGCAAAAAGAGCTCAATGTTGTCCGGGAAAGGGTAAAAGAAATAGAAGCAGAAAAGTAAATTTTTTTTGCCAATTTAATTAAGTTATTGCGAAAACACTTAAACAAAAAGGAGGTGATAGAAATGACAAAGCAAAAAGATCCTTGTGGGTGTGGGTGTCTTCCTCTGAAACAAAAGGAGATCAAGGCGACTGTGCCGACCAAGATGGTAAGGAAGGAAAAAGAAGCGCCGAAAAAATCCAAATAATTGCATGGGGGACTATCAATCTTTGGGGGATAGGGATAATTTGATATATTTCTGTCCCCCTCTTTACATTCTAACCATCCAGACCCGCGAGAGAGGCATTTGCATCTCCTTTGCCAACATGAATTGGATGCAATACATTGACAGGGTATGAGGAGATATGGTAAGAGTTACATTTCCTTTGTAAGTAAAGGGTTGGTCATGTTCATACTTGTGCAATTACCGCGGATACAATAAAATTGGATCGCAATACGTTTACATATATTCTCCCGCACCCCGGTCGTATTCTTTTCAGCATTCTGTTCATTTCAGGACTACTTCTTTGTTCTTCCAACCGGATTCTTGCTGCGGATTGTACGGAAACCGTTTCGGATAATGATGCCATTCAGACCGCAATAGATAATGGTGCTGCCGGTGATGTCATCTGTATTTCCCAAGGAACATATCAACTGAATCTTGTGATGAAGGCGGATATTACGCTGCAGGGGGCAGAACTTGGCAGAACCATCCTTGAAAACAACAGTACTTCGCCGATTATAAGTGTTGCTGATAACGTCACTGTGCAGAATGTGACCATCCGCAACCAGGACGGCGATACGGGTATTAATGCAGAAGATGTCATAGGTGTAACTGTTACCAATGTCATCATTGATACTATGAATACCGGGCTTAATTGTGACAATTCAGAGGTTACTGTGTCACATGTAGTTTTCCATGCTAATTCAACCGCCATAACAGGCAGCAACAACTCAGCCCTTACCATACAAAATTCAATCATCAGTGCCAGCACTGACCAAGATATCAACTTTACCGTCAGCACATCCTTGACCCTCAATAATAATCTGCTGTTCAACAACCTGACCAGATCGTATCCAAACGATGCCACCAGCGTGTTTGATGAAGATCCGCTCTTTGTAGATCCTGACAACAATGATTTTCATCTCAAAACCGGCTCCCCGGCCATTGGTGCCGGCAGTGGCCTTGATACGGATGGGAGTCCGGCTGATATAGGTGCTTATGGAGGCGAAAACGCTGATGTTGCTCCATTTCCGGTATCAGGCCTTACAGGTACGACTCAGGGCCAGGGCTCAATTTCCCTGTCATGGTCGGCAAATAATGCTTTTAATATTGCCAGGTATAATCTCTACTTTGACGTCGATGCCGCGGGAGAGCCTTATAATGGTATTGCGGCTGAGGGCAACTCACCAGTCTCGGTTGTGCAAACCACGCAGCAACTAACCGCACTCGCTTTTCCTGCTCCAATTCTTGCGGCACCTACAGGTCTTGTTACCATGCCGGGCAACCAGACGCTTTTGATCTCCTGGAGTGCGGTGAACAATGCTACCGGATATCAACTCTCTTACGGAACAACCTCAGGCAATTACAGCACTACCGTGGATATTGGAAATGATACATTCCACCAGATCACCAGTCTGACAAATGATGTGGAGATTTTCATTACAGTTGCCGCCTATTTCAATCCCACTGTGTATGCAGTAGTAACCGCAGTCGACAATAACAACAACGAAAGTGCCTTGGCCGGTGAAATAGAGGTATTGCTCACAGATAATCAAACTATTGGCCTCCTTTCCAGCGAAGTGTCTGATACTCCTGAAGAGGGTGTGGTGTTTCCGAATCTCAAAGATGAATACAGCTGTTTCATTGCCACAACTGCCTATGATTCAAACCTTGAGCAGCAAGGCAACGTGCTGAGAAAAATCAGCAACCATTATCTCCTTAACAATGACATGGGGAATGGGGTGGTTGCCTTGTATGCATTGGTGATTTTTGCCTTATCTCGCCTCAATAAGAACCATGGTGTTGCGGTCTTCTCCTGTCTCATGATCTTTGCTTCTCTGATTACACGCAAACGCATGCGGAGAATGAAATCATGAGGATGTACTTTATTGGTATTATGATCATCTCCCTTGTAACCCTGGGATTACCTTTTCCGTTGACTGCTGCCGAGTCGCCCAGATGGTCATTCGCGTTCCAGGGAGGAATCCAGGAGCTGCAGATTGACAATTGGGATTCTGTTTATTCAGATAGAGTCAGCTCATTTGGAATTGACCTGGGGAGGAAATTCAGCAAGCAGTTCGCCCTTCATCTGGGACTGAACTATTTATCCGAAGAAGCCAATGCCAGGACGGCAAGCGGCAGAACAAGCAGTGACACTGTAAATATTAAACTCCTGCCTGTGGAGATTTCATTGAAGTATCGGCTTATCATCAATACTGATCAGCTTTTTGTGCCATTTACAGCTATTGGATTTACCCATACTTTTTACCGGGTAAAACTTAACAATGACAAAAGAACAGGGGATCAAAGCGGTTATCATGCCCGAGCTGGTATCCAATTACTTCTGGACAGGATTAAACCGGCTTCTTCAAGAAAATTCCTTAAAGATTGGGGGATTTATAATACCTATCTGTTTATTGAATATTATTTTTCTCAGGTTGATGACTTCGGTGGAGCGGATCAGGATTTAGGGGCTGAAGGATTAGGCGCCGGGCTGATCTTTGAGTTTTGACTCTGGGGAATGAATAATGCAGATGCGATGCATGTGTTAGGTGTCATGCCGTTGCCAGGCTTGACATTGGCTGTTCTCAGATTTGATTTGCGTCTAATCGGGAACAACCTGACCATGCATAATAGGGTATTAATTTGTTAAGGCCATACGAATAGAAAAGAAGGGAAGGGAAATGGGCTGGCAGCATTTATAAATCAGCGTTCAGCAAACAGCAGATAATTATTTTTAGCCCTGATCTTCATCGAGTGCACTTCGCTGGTTTTAGGAAGGAATTTACAAATTTAAATTTCACTGCTTCTTGAAATCGTCTGAAAAATAAGGTTAATTCTTCTTGCCGGAGTTAAATAGGGGAGGAGTTGCCTTCTTTTTGGAATATGATAACCACTCATTTCCAGCCATTTTTGTTTCGCTGGTTCATAGGGGGTTGATAGCCTGTTTTTTTGTCATTTCGAACGAATGTGAGAAATCTTTACCTTGGGCAATAAGATTTCTCCCTTTGGTCGAAATGTCAGGAGGTTTTAAACCAAAGAAGAGTAAGACTGAATTTCAGTGGTAATCAGTTTTTGGAATATACATTTTACGATTCCAATTACATTAAAAATTGTAACTACTATTCGGGAATGAGGAGAGTATGCAGGAATTTCGCGTATCGCTGGAGCATGCCTTGGACGAAAATGATGCAAGGGGACGTATACAGGGCTTTCTTTCTCAATTGAAAAGCCAATACCAAGAGCAAATTACCGACATCAAAGAATCGTGGACCGATGATGTAATTCGCTTTGCATTTCGGTTGTATGGATTGCCTGTCGAGGGGAATCTCTATGTTGCTTCTCAAGAAGTCTGTCTTGAGGGCAAGATCCCGCTTCTAGCCCTGCCGTTTAAGAGTAAAATTGAAGAAGTTATTGTGGACAACGCCCGCAGGTTATTGGCTGCAAGAAGTTAATCATCCTTATGAAAACATTGACGCTTCGCATTCCTAGGAGCCGAAAGCCCCTTGCAGATCTTCCGCCAAGCCCATGGTCACTCCCCAGCCAGGAAATATTGCACTCCCTCGATGTTTCCGCAGAAAAAGGCCTCAAAAGCGGCGAGGTGCGAAAAAGGCGCAATACCTTTGGCGCCAATGCTCTTCGAGAGGTGAAACCCAAAAACACCTGGGCCATTCTCCTCAATCAATTTAAAAATCTGATTGTTTTCTTCCTGGTGGCGGCTGCCCTGTTATCGTTGGTCTTCGGTGATTATGTTGAGGCAGCTGCCATTGCCGTCGTCATTCTTATAAACGCGCTTATCGGTTTCCTGACCGAATTGAAAGGGGCCCGCTCCATTGAGGCACTGCGAAAGCTTGGCACAGTCAGCTCCAGGGTCCGTCGCAGCGGCATAGTGAAAGAAATACCGGCCAAAGCCTTGGTGCCGGGTGATATTGTCATCCTTGAAGGCGGCGATATTGTCACTGCTGATCTTCGTCTTATAAACGCTTCGAAATTGCAGGCTGATGAATCGGTACTAACCGGTGAATCCCTGCCGGTGAGTAAAGCGGTTGATCCTATTGGTGAAAGCGCAACCCTTGCAGATCGTACCAACATGCTTTTTAAAGGTACCGCCTTAACCCGCGGCTCCGGTGAGGCGGTAGTTGTGAATACCGGCATGCATACCGAGCTTGGCAAAATCTCTTCCCTGGTTGAGGAAACCGAAGAAGAGTCCACCCCGCTGGAAAAACGGTTGAACCAACTTGGCCATTGGCTCATCTGGGTTTGTCTTGGTCTTGCACTTCTCGTTGCTGTAACCGGCATATTAAGTGGAAAAGATTTCATTTTAATGATCGAAACCGCTATTGCCCTTGCAGTTGCCTCTATTCCGGAAGGTCTGCCCATTGTTGCCACAATAGCCTTAGCAAGAGGTGTTTGGCGAATGGCCCGGCGAAACGCCTTGATAAAAGAATTGGCAGCGGTTGAAACCTTGGGGGCGACCAGTGTCATCTGCACTGATAAGACCGGCACCCTGACGGAAAACCGGCTGACGGCAACCACTCTGTTGTTGGCTGGTCGAGATATCGAAATCAATGCGAGAGCAGAAGAAGATTCAGAAGTATTTCTCCATGACGGCCGTGCCTATTTGCCATCTGATCACCCTCGCCTAACGAAAGCTCTCCAGGTTGGGGTGCTGTGCAACAATGCTTCCATGGACTTGGGAGAAAAAAAATCTCCGGGAAAAACCATAGGTGATCCCTTGGAAATCGCACTGCTCGCTATCGCGGCCCGCTGTGGTTTGACCCGGCAGGGCCTTGAGCAAAGCATGCCCGAGATGCGCGAAGACGCATTTGACTCGGAAAGCAAAATGATGGCGACCTTTCATAAGGCTGCAACCGATGATTATATAGTCGCAGTAAAAGGGGCGCCTGAAGACGTACTGCACGACAGCAGCGCAATTCTAACAGAAGAAGGCGAAGAAATGCTCTCTGAGCGCGCTAAAGACTTCTGGCGCGAAAAAAATGATGCTCTGGCCGCCGCCGGTCTGCGCGTCCTTGGTCTGGCGACAAAAACCGTAGCTGATTTAAACGCGCTCCCCTACGAAAACCTTGTGTTTATAGGATTGATCGGCCTCACCGATCCGCCGCGCGAGGATGTGAAACAATCTGTCCAGCTCTGCCGAAGTGCCGGAATCAGAATTATCATGGCCACCGGGGACCAGCCGGTGACCGCCCGCGCCATCGGGTCGGCCGTTGGGCTGGTTGATGATGCAAACGCGCCTGTTATCCACGGCCGTGACCTGAAAAGTCCGGAGAATTTATCTGAAAGCGAGAAACACACGCTTCTGCAAACTAATCTCTTTGCCAGAGTGAGTCCTAAACAAAAACTTGATTTGATCTCGATCCACCGTGAAAACGGGGCCATTGTAGCCATGACCGGCGACGGGGTCAATGACGCCCCCGCCCTGAAGAAAGCTGACATCGGCATTGCCATGGGCAAGAGGGGAACCCAGGTGGCCCGTGAAGCAGCTGACATGATCCTCAAGGACGACTCCTTTTCATCCATTATTCATGCAGTGGAGCAGGGGCGGATCATTTTTAAAAATATACGAAACTTTGTTATCTATCTCCTCTCATGCAACATCAGTGAGATAATGACCGTAACCCTGGCCTCGCTTGTGAATGCTCCCTTACCCATATTGCCTCTACAGATTCTGTTTCTCAATATTGTCACCGACGTTTTCCCTGCCTTGGCCCTGGCCGCCGGTGAGTCAAGCGCGGCAATCATGACCCAACCGCCAAGAAACCGCAACGAGCCCATCATGTCGACCCGTCATTGGTTTGGCGTTGCAGGTTATGGCTTCGCCATAACCGTTTCGGTTCTGGGAGCCTTGGCCCTGGCTCTCCTATGGCTGGATATGAATGAAAAACAGGCGGTTACCATCTCCTTTCTTACCCTCGCCTTTGCCCAGCTCTGGCATGTTTTTAATATGCGAGATCGCACCACAGGGTTATTGAACAACGCCATCGTCAAAAACCCCTTTATCTGGGGGGCTATCATGCTTTGTTCCGGATTACTGGTAGCCATTATTCATGTTCCGGTACTGGCCAGGGTGCTCAAGGTAGTGGATCCAGGCTTGCACGGCTGGGCATTAATCCTCGGCATGAGCCTGCTGCCCTTAATCGTTGGTCAACTCTTTTTGGTTTTTGCCGGGCGGAAAACAAACTGATCAAGAAACCTATTCAACTTCATAATTTTTGCATTGGAGGCCTGCAATGAAAATTACCTTTCACGGCGCTGCCCGGACGGTGACCGGATCACAGCACCTGCTCGAAGTAAACGGCTCCCGGATCATGCTTGACTGCGGCCTGTTTCAGGGCAAACGCAAGGAGGCGTTTGAATTGAACCGCCAGGGATTTTGCGACGGCGCCAGCATTGATGCGGTTGTTCTCTCCCATGCCCATATCGATCACTCCGGCAACCTGCCAAGTCTGGTGAAAAACGGCTTCCGCGGCGACATCATCTGCTCATCGGCCACCCGCGATCTGTGTGCGGCAATGCTCATGGACAGCGCCTATCTGCAGGAAAAGGATGTCGAATACGTCAACCGCCGCCGCAAGCGGCAGGGCAAGAACCTCTTTGACCCACTCTATTCAAAAGAAGACGTGATTACTGCCATGGAACAGTTCATCGGCATGAGTTACAATCGGAAGCGGCACATCCTGCCCGGGGTGGAACTGACCCTGCTTGACGCCGGCCATATGCTCGGCAGCGCCCACATTGTTTTGGATATTGCGGATGAGGAAAAACAGCAGAACGTTCGGCTCGTCTTCAGCGGCGATATCGGCAGGCCGGGTATTCCGATTATACGGGATCCTGTTCCTGTTTCCGAAGGTGGTGATGTTCTGATTATGGAAAGCACCTATGCCAACCGTTCCCACCCGCCGTATCCTGAATCTGAAAAGGATCTGGAGCGCATCATCAATCAAACCTATAAACAGGGGGGCTCCATCCTGATCCCGGCCTTTGCGGTGGGGCGTACCCAGCAGATCGTCTATGCTTTGCACCGCTTATATAAAGAGGGTGACATCCCTGATATGCCCATATACGTGGATAGTCCTCTAGCCACCAAGGCCACGGACATTTTCCGGCTGCACCCGGAAACCTATGATGAGGAAATCAAAGATTTCATGCTCCAAGACAATTACAGCGACCCCTTTGGTTTTGAAAACCTGAGATACACCCAAACAGTTCAAGACTCAAAGAAGCTCAACTTCCTTCGTGAACCGGCAATCATTATCAGCGCCAGTGGAATGATGGAAGGGGGCCGCATCCTTCACCATCTGCGCAACCGTATTGACGATGCACGGAACACGATTTTGATCACCGGATGGCAGGCACCCAACACTCTCGGCCGCCGTATTGTTGAGCGTCAGCCCAAGGTGAGAATTTTTGGCGAGGTGTTCTCCCTGAAAGCCAAAGTGGAGGTGATAACCGGCTTCAGCGGACATGCAGACCGCGAGGGCCTGCTCGGTTGGGCGGGCGCCATGCAGAAAAAACCGCGACATACCTTTATTGTCCACGGTGAGGAAGAGGCGGCTCTCAGCTTGGCCGATCAATTACAAACAGTCCATGGATTTGTCCATGCAGAGGTGCCTGAAATGCATCAGACCTTTGAGATTTGACCGTACCCATTCTTTTGGTATTGATCAGTTGTTCAGGATTTCTTTTGCGCAAAGCCATCCACCTATGATCGCGCCTGAGAAGCCCCCGCCGGGACTGGTCCAGGCCGAGGCGAAATAAAGATTCTTGATGGGAGATCTGCAGGACACTCTGAAAATCCCGGCCTGTTTGGGGATCTGTGCAAAGCCGTATGCTGTTCCTTGCGGGTTCAGGGTGAACCTTCTAATTGTTTTGGGCGTGCCCACTTCAAAACAATCAATTTCGTCAGTGATGCCTGGAATAAGCATTTCAAGTTTTGCAAAATATGTCTCTGCAACTCTTTCCTTCTTCCTTTTGTATTGCTCTTCATCGAGCTTGTTCCAGTCGGAGAGATAATCCAGAGTGCATACAGCCCCATAACTTTTCCCTTCCGGGGCAAGGCCGGAATCAATCTGGCTGTAATCTACAAAAACAAAGCCTCTTTTTGAAAAATCGTCTCTAACATTTTTAGTGGCGTCTTTCAGGTTTTTTATACTGTTATCGGATATGAACGTTGAATAGTGCTTGTTTCCCAGGTCTTTTAAGGCCTTTGTAAAACCAATATAGATTGAAATAAGGGAAGGAGCGATTTCCAGTTTGCTGATTTTTCTGCTGAGTATGAACCTTTCTTTTTCAGGCAGCATGGCGGCAACATTGGGGATAGCGGCATTGGCAATTACGGTTTTTGCATGGGAGGTTCTTGTGTCTCGGTCTTTGCCAGAAGACCTGATGTGCTCCACCCCTGTGACTTTTTTATTTTTTGTTAGTATTTTGGTGACAAGTCTCTTGAGCAACACTTCACCCCCGTTATCCCGGATCACACCTGCAAGACAGTTTGAAAGATTCTGCGAGCCACCTTTTATGTAATATCCCCCCTTATAATAGGAAGCTTGGGCGGCACTGTAAAAAATAAGCGACAAGGAGTAAGGGTCGTCATGATAATAGCCGAAATTGGCGGCCAGAATCAGTTTCAAATCTTCGTTTTTAATAATTGCGTCAAGAAAATCTCCAGTAGTGTTGTATAAGTTGAAGACAAGGTTCGGGAATACCAAGGGAAGGACAGGAAAAAGCAGTCTCAGCTTCCATCTACCAATCTGCCGGAACTTGTATGCATCTTTTCTGATAGCTTCAATGGTTCGGAAGAATGTGCGTATTCCTTTTTCATCCCGGGGATAGTTTTTAATGAAAATGTCCATTGCTTGCCTGACATCATGAGGTACAACAATATCAACTCTCTCGTTTACGAAGCGATAAAACTCAGGAAGCCTTATAAATTCAACATGGTCAAAAACACCCAAATCCTCAAAGATTTTTCTCTTCGGATCGGTTTCATCAAGCCCGTTCAGCTCATGGAGGCCTACTTCCATGGTGTAGTCTTTTCTCCTGAAAACCGTGGCACAGCCCCCGGGGATATAATGTTGTTCCAGGAGTAGGACTTTTTTCCCTTCCTTGGAAAGTTTTGCACCGGCAGTGAGGCCTCCGAGACCACCCCCGATAATGATCACGTCATAATCATTCATGCTTCGCTTCACTTTGTTAGCGTTTAGTGAATGGCTCAAGTTAAGAATTATTTGCGTTGGATATGTATGTAGCCATATCAAGCATGCGCTTGGCATATCCTGCCTCATTATCATACCAGGCCAGCACTTTTACCACCCGACCCTGGATCACCCGGGTTGAAGGCGCGTCGATGATCGCGGAATGCCTATTTCCTATGATATCTGAAGACACCAGCATTTCTTCAGTAATATCAAGAATATTCTTCATTTTGCTTGTCGCGGCGCTGTGAAAAGATTGATTCACTTCTGCAGCAGAAACATTCTGGTCAAGATATGCAACCACATCGACCAAGGCGCCATCGGGAACAGGAGCCCGCACTGCTATAGCGTCTATTTTGTCTTTCAATTCCGGGAGTACTAAAGTGATAGCCTCGGCAGCTCCCGTGGATGTTGGAATGAGAGAAACTGCTGCTGCCCTGCCTCTTCTCCTTTTGCGGGCAGGACGATCAACCAATGCCTGGGTGGCGGTATAGGCATGAAGTGTTGTAACCATTGCAGAAGAAATCCCGAAGCTGTTCGCCAAGACTTTTAAGACCGGTGCCAGAGCATTGGTCGTACACGATGCATTGGAAACGATGTGATGCTTTTTCGGATCGTAATCTGTCTCATTCACTCCCATGACACAGGTGATATCCGCACTTTTTGCAGGCGCACTGATAATAACTTTCGTTGCCCCGGCCTGCAGATGCTGGCCGGCATCGTCTCGTTTTGTAAAACGGCCGGTACATTCAAGAACAATATCTACTCCCATTTCTTGCCAAGGCAGCTCCAGGGGATTTTTGATACTGCAATACCGTATGCGCTTGTCACCCAAATGCAGTTGGTCACCAACAGCCTCAAAGGAAAAAGGGACCGGACCGTGCACAGAATCATATTTCATGAGGTAAAGCAGGTCATCAATCGGGGTCAGGTCATTGCCGGCAACAATCTCAAGGTCTGCCGGAGCGGTGGTCAAATAATGGCGTAAAATCAAGCGTCCTATGCGGCCTAATCCATTGATTGCAATTCTTTTCATGGTATCCTCTCCTTACGCTGCCGGGGCACCCCTTTTCTCTAGCATTCTTGTTGGGGAATTCGTCATGCTCTTCTGAATATAAGCCTATAAAACAACAGCACTTCTTTTTCTACTGTTGCCTGCTTTTTATATTCTGATTACGATGAAACTTCAGCCTTTTTGACAGAGTGGTTGCGATTTTACCTGTCATTTCGAACGAATGTGAGAAATCTTTTCTCCGGAGTTGAAGATTTCTCCCTTTGGTCGAAATGACAACCTTAATTATTTAATCAATAAATCAAGAGGTAACAAAACCCTGCCAAATTAGCTGAAATTCAGTGGTAATCAGATTTTATATTGTTTCCACCGTGTTTATAATAAAACTCCAGAAAATAAGGGTGAGTTTGTGAAATCACCAAATTACCTTAGTACATTATTTGACTGTTATACCAATCCAAGTACCTTCTCCACACTCTGAACCAAACACGAGCTATTGAGTCAATTGCATCTGACAAAGCAGCTACACTCAATTTCGCAAAGGACATTTCCACCACAGAATCCAAATTGTCTAACGTTATATTGGTGTGGTCATATTCTCGTGGAATGAAGGAATACGACATTAAATAAGAGTATTGACAGACAGCACTCATAAAATCCAGGGTATTATTGTTGCCTGAACCCCAGGTGATATAAAAATTCCGATTCTTTAACCTTTCTTCAACAGTTCCAAGCAGGGATTCTTGGAATTCATGGTCATTACCTTCGGTCCTTAAAGGGTAACCATCGGGATCATAGAAAAATCTCTCATTCCTCAGGTCAATCTGAAAAAATTCTCTCACAAGATCATCCCAGATCCCCTCAATGTGACCATGTAGATCAGGACCAATTGAAAATCTCCTACCATCACAATGAAACGGCATGTGCGCATCAGCGATATAATGACTAAGCATGAAAAAAATCATAGCAATCTGATT
Organism: uncultured Desulfobulbaceae bacterium; assembly: GCA_945787445.1. Classification (GTDB taxonomy): domain Bacteria; phylum Desulfobacterota; class Desulfobulbia; order Desulfobulbales; family CALZHT01; genus CALZHT01. The sequence continues at coordinate 1,982 of CALZHT010000006.1, read as the reverse complement.
ATTTATAGGAGATACAGGAGATCCTTTTTCTTCAGATACCTGCATTTTGAGAAGATCTATTACCGAATGTGCCAGAGCTTCACATCTATAGGGGAGGTTGGTATCCTCATCGTGGGTAAATGATTTATTCCATAGAGACGATTGTTTACCATACTCATAGGTCAAATGAGATGAGGGAAGTTTTCGAAAAACATAAGTATTACTATCAGATGGTGTGATTTTATATACATGGCTGGATGCCATATCTTTTATCACTTCATCTGGATACCATGCCCCTTGGAGAACCTCGTCTTTATGATTCTTAAACCAGTTTATGAGATTGTCAGCAATAGTTCGATTCCCATCTGAGAGTTCAGTTCCTTCCAGCCTTTTAATTGCCATGAAGGCTAGCCAAGCATGTGTATACTTTTTCATGATCCCCCCTCAAAATAGATTTTTCAGTCAAATAATACTGCTATGGTATATCGTTTATCCAGCAGAATCGGATTTGGAGGACCACAAGGACGTTATAAGGGAACGGCCACGATTTTATGCTTTTCGTTGTTTTGAATATGCTTAGCGAAGCGCACGCCAAGAGCACTTCCTGCGGGTAATGCGTTCGCTGATCGTGTTCAAGTCAGGAAAGAATCCTAACAGCTAATTTTGCAGTATCAGGAAATAAAGGCGCCTGTCAATATAAAAACAATGTAAAATAACAGGCTATTGAGAATCTCTACTGTAGAGATTTGTTATTATGATATATTGCAAGTTATTGTTAGAAAATGGAAGCAAGTTCTAGCAGGGCAGGGCCCATTCCTGCTTTTGTATCTAAAATAATTGGTTTTCAATAGTGGAGTAAACTTCAATGGAAAAATCAACTCCCATGCCTATCTCACACTCTTCATAGTAATCGATGGCATTGAGAAATTCGACTTTAGCTTCAGGATGGAAAGTGTAGTTCATTTACCAAATCGCTTCTAGACTTTGGCAAACACTTCTTCACCTGGCACAGGCTTAATCTTTCCTGAACGAATCTCTTGAAGCCGACGTTTTGCAACTTGGTTACTTAGCAGCGATCCCCCATGAGGGATGAAACTGGAATATATATTGACTTTCCAGATACACATTAGATCTGATCAGCGGCAAATAAAGATGTAAAAATGCTTGCTGCATGTTAGTATTATGCAACAAATAAAGTGACTTCGACGGCCGGCGCATGGTGTAGTTAATGAGCAAAAAAGTGACATATTGGAGGGAGCTGTCTGATTATGATATGAAGACGGCTGAAGCGATGTTTAAAAGTGAACGCTATCTCTATGTCGGATTTATGGCGCACCAGGCAATCGAGAAGATTCTAAAAGCTTATTTTGTAAGCATTAAGAATGAAACCGCTCCATTATCACACAGCCTCTCATTTCTGGCAAAACAGTCCGATATTTATAAAGAATTTTCAGAAGAACAGAAAAATTTTATTGATCTTCTTGAACCGATGAATATCGAAGCTCGTTATCCTACACATAAAGAGCAGTTACTCAAAAGTCTAACTAAAAAAAGATGTAGTGAAATATTGAAAACTGCACAGGAATTGCAAATATGGATAATGCAGAAGTTATAAAAAAGCTTAAAAGATATAAAAAACTCCTGTCCAAATTTATGAAATTTGATGCGATGATTCTCTTTGGGTCCCACGCCAAGGGCAATGCCCGCGAAGATAGTGATGTAGATGTAGCTGTTGTTGTTGATGAACTTTCCGGCGACTATTTTTCTACACGACCACTACTGTGGAAAATCAGAAGAGAAATTGATGATAGAATTGAACCGGTTCTTATCGAGAAAAGCCATGACGATAGTGGTTTTTTGTCTGAAATAATGAAACATGGAGTAATCATTTAGGACTATTATCATCAATTCATAACACCGTTAACCGTTCGCTTTTCCAGATTCGTACATTCTGTTTTTACAGATGTAATTGTCTGATTTCAGGAGATTAGTTGATAGTCAGG
>CALZHT010000005.1 GCA_945787445.1 uncultured Desulfobulbaceae bacterium | reverse complement strand
AGTGCTGTCAGCTCCATTGCCATGGGGCTCTATGCCAGAAATCCCATCGTCATTGCGCCGGGCATGGGATTGAATGCCTTTTTTACCTATTCCATTGTGATCGGCATGAAAGTGCCCTGGCAGACCGCCTTGGGTGCGATATTCTGGTCAGGTGTTATTTTTATCCTGCTTTCTGTTTTTAATATCCGCACCCAGATCGTCAAGGCCATTCCGGACCAACTCAGATATGCCATTGCGGCAGGGATCGGCCTGTTCATTACCTTGATCGGTTTTACCAATGGAGGATTCATTGTGGCAAATAATGCCACTCTCATAAGCCGCGGCACCTTAAACGGACCGACCATGACATTTCTTATCGGGCTCGGTGTGACCGCAATCCTGGTGACCAAACAGTATAAGGGTGCACTTATCAGCGGCATTGTCTTTACCACCTTATTAGCCACACCCCTGGGCCGTCTGTGGGGAAACATTGATGCTGTTACCTGGAGCGGCATTATCGCCCCTCCTGATTTCAGTGTCTTTTTTCAACTTGATTTGACCGGATCTCTCACTCTTTCCTTGTGGCCGGTGATTTTTGCCTTTCTGTTTACCGATATGTTTGACAGCCTGTCCACCTTTGTGGGTGTTGCTGAAGCAGGCAATCTCAAGAATGCAGACGGCACCCCTCGCAATATCAGGCAATCACTGATTGTGGATGGTTTTTCCACCGCCATATCCGGTTTGTTCGGTACGAGTTCAGGCACCAGTTACATTGAGTCTGCCACTGGAATCGAAGAAGGAGGGCGTACAGGTTTAACTGCTATCGTGGCAGGATTATTATTCCTGCCGTTCATGTTTTTCTCACCACTGCTCTCCATCGTGCCGGCAATAGCCACCGCACCTGCGTTAATCATCGTGGGAGTTTTTATGATTCGGCCAATCACGGCCATTCACTGGACAGAGTTTGACAGCGCCATTCCCGCCTTTCTGGCCATGTTTCTCATCCCGGCAACCTATTCCATTACCCAGGGTATCATTTGGGGATTCCTGAGCTGGACGCTTCTTAAACTTGTAGTCGGCAAACGGAAAGAGGTTCCGGTAAGCCTGCTGGTTATTGATGGGTTTGCGATATTGGCTCTTATTTTGGAATGATACGAAATGGTGGAGGTTGGCAGTTTACTCCTCATTCCAGAGGACATAATTCATCAAATTGCGATAATATCATAAAAACCTGAATTCAGACCTCCTCTGCCTTCAGACTTCTGACTTCTGCCTTCTGAAACCTTACTCCCCTTCAAACTCAGTCAAAGAATAAATCTCGTAGCCCTTGTCTTTAAGCTTTTTCTCACCGCCAACATCGGGCAGATTCACGATAAAGGCCATTTCAGATACCACGCCGCCAAGCTTTTCAATCAATGCTGCAGCAGCCAGGGCTGTGCCGCCGGTGGCCAACAGGTCGTCGATGAGCAGGATTTTAGCTCCTTTTTGAAAAGCGTCCTTGTGCATTTCAATCTTATCAGTTCCATATTCCAGGTCATATTCCTGTTCTTCCACTTCAAAAGGGAGTTTGCCGGCCTTTCTGATCGGCACAAACCCCTTGCCCAGGGTGTAGGAAAGCGCTCCGCCCATGATAAAGCCGCGCGCCTCTATGCCAGCAATAGTATCAAATTCCACTTCACCGGAAAGATAGCGTTGAGTGAGATTATCTATGACAAGACGAAACCCAACTGGGTCTTTAATAAGGGTTGTGATGTCTCTGAACATAATCCCTTTTTTGGGATAATCCGGCACGGTTCGAATACGTCCTTTGATTGGCATGCTTCCTCTCCTAAGTAACTGTTTCCCTGTTCCTATGCTTCCCGTTTTAAATTCAGATAACCTGATCAGACAAGTACCATAATTTTAGGCACTTTAGGCACTTTAGGCACTTCGAACTTAAGGCGCTTTTTGTAACTCCTTATAGTTACATTTTGAGTTCAGAAGTTCTGTAACGATACAATCGATGCTCATCGTGCACACACATCATCATATGCTTCTATTTTCGGAATGACATCCAGAAAAAGTTTGATAACCTTGTCGGCATTTTGCTGCATGGTCTCCAGGATCATTTCCCAGGTAACCGACTCCTCTCCTTCCCGCCAGCAATCGTAATCAGTGGACATGGCAACAGAAGCATAGTGGATTTTCTTTTCTCTGGCAAGATTCACCTCGGGAACCGTACTCATGTTGATGACATCGGCATTCCAGCTTCTGAACATGTGGCTTTCAGCCCTGGTAGAGAATCGCGGGCCTTCAATGGTTATCACTGTTTTATCGGTATGGTGCAGAAGGTCCAGATCGCGGGCAGTTGCGGCAAATAATCGACGGAGGTTCGGGCAGAAAGGCTCGGCCATGGGAGTATGCACTACAACATCTTCGTCAAAAAATGTTGTTTCCCTTTTCTTGGTAAAGTCTATGAACTGACCGGGAAAGACAAGGTGGCCGGGCGCTATTTCCTCGCGCAAGGAGCCAACCGCTGTTGCGGCCAATATATGGGTGCAGCCATGTTCTTTCAAGGCCCAGATATTTGCCCGGAAGTTGACCCCGGTTGGCAGGATTGAGTGGTCTTTGCCATGCCGGGCAAGAATGGCAACATCCACTCCTGAAATTGAGCCGCACATCAGCACCGAAGAGGGATTCCCATAGGGTGTATTAATTGTCACTTCACTCGGATTCTTCAGAATATCCGGATCGTCCAATCCTGATCCGCCAATTATGCCGACCTTAACCATCTTTCCTCCTGATCTCTAAATACATAAAAATACAGTATTTTTACTTCAGGAAACGCAGAACTGTCAAGGATAAAAAGCATATCCGCGAATTGCCGCATTTTTCTCTTTTGAAATAAACCTCACCCGAACAGAGATTTCTTTATTCCACAATATCGAGCCTGGGTCTTACCTTTTCTGACATGGTCAACAAACCTATCAATCCTTTTGTCTTGCTGACATCTCATCCATTGCCATGTCACCTGGTACACCCTCCGCCATATTGCTATACTCCATAAGGAATTTTTTCATAGTGCCACAATGTGGTACATGGTCGATTTTGTTAAATTTTTTTTGACATCGTTCCTTATCTATGTATATGCTAAATATAACGAATCATTCCAACAATGGGACGAATTTTACGAGCTTACCATGGTAATCTTTTTGTATTGAGTGTGTGGGTCTTCTGCCTCTTTAGTTTTTTAGCGCTTCTCCTGAGTTTTGCTAAAAAACCGGCAACAAAATGTATCCCGGCTATCTCAACAGAAAATGGTAGTTGACCCCCATACTCCCCATTTTAAGATAAAAAATCGAATATTTAATGAAGTCCCCGGCTCTCCTTGAGATGACCGGGGATTTTTTTGTTGACAACTTTATTGACATGTATATATTTGTCTAGTCAACTATTAGTGAGTTGAATATTTATAGGACAATTATTGATGGAATCCTTAAAAATCAGATTCCATCGTTGTCTGGCCGTGTAATGCCAATGGAATACATGGCACGTTAACCACTTTCCCGACTTTGCGGGTGTGTCAACTATAGAGGAATCAAGCAATGAAGTGTTGCAATGAAGACACATTGGGACGGCAGCTTTATATGACAGGTCAAGACATGCGCAATTTCGCAGAAAAAGTCCTGAATCCTTATGATTTAACCGTGGAGCAGTTCCATCTTTTGAAAAATATGCCCGTTGATTCTGGGTTGACCCAGCGGGAAATCGGTGAAATAACCAGTAAGACACCGGCAAATATGACCAGGTTACTGGACCGGCTGGAAATAAAAACACTGGTGGAAAGACGTGATGATCCTAACGATCGGCGCGCTTCCCTTGTTTTTCTGACAGAAAAGGGCAAATCTTTGGTCGATGAGGTCTTCAATGTGTTCGAATTGTTTTCCGCGGATTTCCTCCACGGGATATCCGAAGAAGAACAGCAGATTGTCAAAAACATATTAACCAAAATAACCAGTAATATTAAGAAGATGACTGAAGAGCTGGAAAAAAAGTCTTAATAATATGAGGTGCACTGTGCGAGTTTTTCAGATTCTATTGGCGATAGCTATACTGAGCAGTTCCACTGTTTTTGCCCAGGAGCCGCCTCCGGCAAAGGTGGTTACCGCAAAAATCACCCAGAATGAAATTTCCGAAAACCAGTCATTTATAGGCCTGCTTTACTATGACCGCACCAGCCATGTGTCTTCGGAAGTGTCAGGGTTGGTAGAAGCCGTTGAGGTCAATGAAGGAGACCAAGTGAAGAAAGGGGCTCCTCTGGTGCGCCTCAACACCGAAATCCTTGAAAAAGATATTACCTTGAAGAAAACCCGGATTGAGCAGATTGAACTCCGCATCCGCAATGCGGAAAAAAACTACAAAAGGCTAGAGTCCCTCTACGCAAAAGATGGAGTGAGTGAAAAGGATTTTGATGATGCACTCTTTACCTTTCAGGATGCCCTTATGGAAAAACAGGCAGCAGAAAATGAGCTAGAGAAGCTGCATATTCAAAAACGTAAAAGTGTCATCAAAGCACCTTTTGACAGTGTGGTTCTCGAAAAAAACGTCGATTCCGGCGACTGGGTGCAACAAGGTAAACAATTGGTCGCTATCGGTTCCATAAATGATCTTTTTGTAAAGGTTCCGGTGGCCGAAACCGTGTTGCAATTCATTTCAATCGGTGACAAGGTTCCGGTAGTGGTCAATGCGTTTAATAAGGAACTGACAGGTACCATTGATGATCTTGATCCAACTGCGGACGAAAAAACCAAAAACGTTTTTTTAAAGGTCCGGATCCCCACCCTGGTAAAAGTAGCGGAAAACATGTCTGCCACTGTCTATGTCTCCACCAGCGGAAAAAAACAACTTGGCATCATCCCGCGCGATGCTCTCGTCAAATTCCAGGGAAAAGATTTTGTCTACACGGTCAAAGAAGGAAAAGCGGCAATCCTGCCGGTCAATATTGTCACCTATCTTGGTAATACGATCGGGGCGGACAATCCGTATTTCGTGGCCGGAATGGATGTTGTCGTGGAGGGCAACGAACGACTGCGCCCGGATCAGCCCGTTATAGTTGCAGGAGAAAAGTAATGGACATCATAAAATATTCCATCGGCAAACCGGTATCAGTGACGGTTGCCGTCATCCTTGTGGTGATGTTCGGTCTGCTGGGCTTAAAAAAGCTGCCGGTGCAGCTCACTCCGGATGTGGAAACACCGCAGATCACGGTAAGCACGGTTTGGGGCGGCGCCACCCCGTATGAGATCGAAAAGGAAATCATCGAAAACCAGGAGGAGGCGTTAAAAGGATTGCAGGGCCTCACTGAAATGGAGAGTTCCAGTTTCAACAGCTTCGGTGAGATCACCCTCTCTTTTCAGATAGGAACCGACCTTGATGATGCCCTGCTCCGGGTATCCAATAAAATGAACGAAGTCTCTAATTATCCGGAGAACGCCGACAGACCGGTGATTGAAGCGGCCGGCGCCCAGAGTTCGCCGGTTATCTGGATGCTCTTGAAAACAACGCCGGAAAACAAGGAACACATCAACCACTTCAAGACCTTTTTCGAAGACAACGTCCGGCAACATCTGGAACGGGTCAAAGGAGTGGGATCTTTGCTTGTTTTCGGCGGTACTGAAAACGAACTGCATGTGACCATCGATGCCGAAAAGATGGCGCGTCACAATATTACAATCAACCAGATCATCGATGCGGTCAGAAAGGCCAATCAGGACGCTGCAGCCGGTGTCCTGGGGGTGGGCAAGAAAAACTATCGTATCCGGACGGTCAGTCAGTTTCAAACAGCAGCCGATGCCCTGGATGTGGTGATCTTTGACAACGGCATCAACCGCGTATATCTGCGGGACGTGGCCCGGGTCAGCGACGGTTATAAAAAGGAAGATGGCGCCATTCTGCATAATGGTGTCCAGGGTATAGTGGTCGGCGTCAGGAAAGAACAGGGGGCCAACGTCCTGGAAATGAGCGATGAGCTTGAAAAGAAAGTCAAGTGGCTCAATGACGGCCTGCTGGCCCAAAACAACGTTTACATCGATTGGGTCTATGATCAGCGGCCCTATATCAATACCGCAATCAATCTGGTCAAAAAAAATGTTATGATCGGCGGCATGCTTGCCATCACCGTCCTGCTGCTTTTCCTGAGAAGTTTTACTGCTACGGTGACCACAGCGGTGGCAATACCCATATCCGCCATCGGCACCTTTGTGTTTTTGTGGATATTGGGCCGGAATCTCAATGTGGTCAGTCTGGCAGGCATATCATTTGCCGTGGGCATGCTGGTGGATAATTCCATTGTTGTCCTAGAGAACATCGACCGGCACCGCAAGATGGGCAAGAAGGCTTTTGCCGCCGCGTATGAGGGCGCCAAGGAAGTCTGGGGTGCGGTGTTGGCCTCTACCGCCACCACGGTGGCCGTGTTCCTGCCGGTCATCTTTATCCAGGAAGAGGCGGGTCAGCTCTTCCGGGATATCGCCATCGCCATTACTTTTTCGATTCTGCTCAGTCTGTTTGTATCGATTTCCGTAATCCCCACCCTGATCCACCAATTTTATAAACGAAAGAAAAACCGCAAACCGGGGCGACTGCAGAAAAGTAAAGTGGGGCCGATCTTTGTCGCCGTATTGATGAAATTATCCAATTTCTGTCTCAAGAATAGTTTTACCCGGGTGGCAACAATAGTCCTGTTTACCTCGTTTTCCCTGGGCCTAACCGTCTGGCTGCTGCCCAGTGCCGAATACCTTCCCCAGGGCAACCGCAATCTTATCCTCAATATTCTTATTCCGCCGCCGGGCTATTCCGTAGAGAAATTGAAAGATATGGGGCACTATATTTACAATGAAGCGAAGCCCTATTTTGAGGAAGACGGCAAAGACGGCATTCCGCAGATACGACAGATGTTCTATGTTGGGGCGGACCGCTTCAACCTGTTCGGGGGGCTAAGCGTCCACGAGACCCGGGCCAAGGAAATGATGCCGCTCTTTACCAGGATTATCCATTCCATCCCCGGCATTTTCGGGGTCTCCATCCAGTCCGGCATCTTTGAGGCCGGCATCGGTGTAGGCCGAACGGTTGATGTCAATATTTCCGGCCAGGACATTAATGAAGTGGCAGGTATTGCCCAGGAAATGATGTTCGCCAGGATACCCGCCAAGATTGCCGATGCCCAGGTTCGTCCAGTGCCTTCTCTTGAAACCAGTTATCCTGAAGTGGATATCATTCCCAATAAGGAGAAGCTTGCGGCAAACGGTCTGACTGAAGATGATCTGGGGATTTATGTCGATGTCCTGATGGATGGCCGCAAAATCGAAGAGTACAGGCCCGCAGGGGTGAAACAGGTAGACCTGGTGATCAAAGGTGATGATCTCTCTTTTCAAACGCCGGAAGACATTTTAAACGGTACCATTGTCAACAGCTTCGGCAATCTGATCCGGGTGGGTGATGTCTCAAACCTTAAGTACGGACAAGGGATGCCGCAGATCAATCATCTGGAGCGCGACCGCACCATTACCCTGCAGGTCACCCCGCCATTTGATCTGCCCCTGCAGAGCGCCATGGAAACCATTGAGAATGATATCATCGGGGCAATGCAGGAGGAAGGCAAACTCGGAAATGTTCGCGTCCAAGTGGGCGGCAATGCCGATAAACTCACGGAGACCCGGCTGGCTTTGCAGTGGAACCTGCTTCTGGCCCTGGTGATCACCTATTTGTTGATGGCGGCACTGTTCGAGAATTTCCTCTATCCGTTGATAATTCTCTTCAGTGTGCCGCTGGCCGCGGCCGGCGGTTTCCTGGGGCTGCGGGCGGTAAATGCCTTTATCGCCCCCCAGGGTTTTGATGTCCTTACCATGTTGGGATTCATTATCCTCATCGGCACCGTGGTCAATAATGCGATTCTCATCGTGCATCAATCTTTAAACAATGTCCGGTATAACGGACTCATCGGCATCCCGGCCATAACTGATGCGGTGCAGACCAGAATCCGGCCTATTTTCATGAGCGCCACCACCAGCCTGCTCGGCATGCTGCCGCTGGTGCTTTCAACCGGTCAGGGCAGCGAGCTCTACCGCGGCCTTGGCTCCATTCTGTTGGGCGGTCTTGCCATGTCGACGGTTTTCACCCTGTTCGTAATTCCGTCGCTGCTCGCCTTTTTCATAGGCTTTGAAAGGAGTAGATCCAATGATACGATTTAGTGTAGTGCTTGCCTTATTGTTAATGGCCAATACAGCCTATGGCGCCAACCTTGTCGAGCTGCAGCAGATGGCCCTGAAAAACCGTGAAGTTATTGATCGGTTCAAGGCCAATCTGAAGGTAAGTGAAAAAGACGAAATCATTGCCAGAAGCAATTATTATCCCTCTTTTGATGTTTCCTATGCAATGAATGCGCTTGATGAAAGAACTTTGTTTGAAGAGCGGGAAAACAGCGCTGTTGTCGGGGCGCTGACCTGGAATCTTTTTGCCGGTTTCGGGGATAAATACAATATCAAGTCAGCCAGACTGTTGAGCCAGGCGGAAGCATACAGGCTCAAAGGAATAGAGCAGGATATAAAACTCCTTGTTGCCCTGCGTTATCTGTCTATAAGGACTTTCAAGGCAAATCTGCAGGTGGCTGAAGATTCCTACAATACGCTTTTGAAAATTTACAAAGATTCCCAAAGCCGTTATGACGTCGGGCTGATCAGAAAAAATGATCTGCTTCAATTCAAGGTGGATCTCGATGATGCCGAAATCACCCGCAAAAAAGCCCAAGCAGATCTGAAAAAAAGCGTGCAATTGTTACAGCGGGAAATTGACGCGGTGGTGGAAATTGACCAGTTGGCTTTCACTGAATTCGATCAACTGCCCATCTTGGCAGACTATACAGAATATGAGGAGGAAATGTTCGAAAACCGCAGCGAAATCAAGGTGCTCGAGGAAACGGAACAGGCAATTCATGCCCAAGTGAAAACGGAAAGAGCACGTTATTTTCCCAGGGTCGATCTCACCAGCAGTTACAGCAAATTCAACGAGGATTTGGTCATTGGCAGAGGCCTCGATTCCGATGAGGAAATCCGCACCCAGTTGGTGGTGTCCATGAATCTCTTTGATGGTTTTGACAAAAAATCTCGGGTCCACCGGACCCAGCTCCAAGCCCAAACAATCGGGCACGATCTTGAGGAGTTGAAGCAGGATCTCACCACCCAGTTGAAAAATCTCTTTTTCGACTATGAAGTGAGCTTTGAAAATGTCGATGTTGCCGAGAGCAGCATCACCCAGGCAGAGGAAAATTTACGCATCACCCAGTTATCCTACAAGGAAGGATTGGATACCGAGTCGGACCTTCTTGATGCCATTGCCAATCTCTCCCGTGCCAAAGGCAACTTGATTGCCGCCAAAAGTGAGGTTTTTGCCAACTATTACAATATAACCCGCGCGGTGGAAGGATTTTAGTGTACCTTATCCTTAAGGAAAGGGGCATTACTTTCTTATCAAGATGCTCTATTCCATGGGTCTATTTTACCGCATGTGAGGACGGGGTAGCGGCCTTGATCGGATTTCCGGATCATTTGATGATCATCTCTACCCGCCGTTTTGTAGCGCTGCCCTGTTCTCCTGCAAGTTCAACCAATACCGCATCCACCAAAAAAACCCTTTCTGACTCAACATTCCCGCTAGTTATGAGAAAATCCCGCACATTACCGGCTCTTTTGGCCGCCAACAGGAGAAGGTCGTTATTCGACATCTCAATATGGTCAAAAAGCATCTTCTCCATTTTTTCACCAGGTTGTTTTATAAGCATGCCGAAATTATTTTTCGGCCGTGCAAAGGTTGCCGCCTCATAAGCCTTAAGTAGATATTTTTGTTTTTCCTCGTCCCGTATCTCAATACTATCCATGGAAGTAACAGCACGGTCCTTTTTTGCTGTCTCTTTGTACTTTTCCACCTTCAGCAGCCTCTGAAAGGCCTCTTGCCGCATTCTTTCCCGATCTTCCACTGGTTCGGCATGACCCAAAACCTCAAGTTTCAATCCCGGCCGCTCATACATGATCTTGGTAATGGCCTCCAGTTTGTTCCTCGCTTGGTCATTGATTTCCGCGCTTCCTGCAGCAAATTCCATGAATTGCAGATCTTCACCACCACCGGCTAAAGCACCCAGAACTGCAAAGGGTGAGGTTATTGCCTTGGTAATAATATTTAACAGTACCTGAAAGAAAGCTCCGGCAAGGCTGAATTCAGGATCCCCAAGGTCACCGCTTACCGGCACATTGAGACGAATCTCGCCGGCACGATTCTGGAGTAAAGCAATGGCGAGTCGGATCGGCACCTTGATGGCATCCGGGCTTTCCACCTGCTCTCCCAGCGCGATCTGGTCAATAAAAATCTGATTATCCGCCTGGAGCTTCGTCCCTTCAATACGATAACCCAGATCAAGAGAAAGTTTGCCGCGTTGCAGAGGGTGGGCAACATATTTTCCGGAATAGGGGCTCACCCGGCTCATGTCAAAATCCGCCAAATCCATGGTCAGATTAATATATGGATTTTCCTGGAGGGGATTCAATTCTCCGGTAATTGAAAATGGGCTGTGTTGGTCCTGTTTCCCGGAAATGTTTACTTTTGCCAGGATATTCTGCTCCGAGGTCAGGCCGACAATCTCTCCGGTGAGCGCATCCAGAGAGGTGCTAAAATACGGTGTAATACTTTCATCCAGGACCTCAACCTTGCCGTTACTGATAGCTATCCGGTTAATACTTACTGATGGTTTCTCTCCTGTTTCTGCTTCTTCAGAAAGACCTTCCTGCTTTTCTTCCTCGTCTTGTCCGGTCAATAACGAGGCCAGGTTCACCCCGCCTTGCTGATCGATGTGGATGTGGAGCGAAGGCTCCTGCAGCAGTATTTGTTGTATCGACAACTTCGTTGGATGGGTTGATGCGGAGATGCCGCCTACTTCGATGGCATTCCATGCTACTAACTGGTCAACATGCAGGGGGTCGAGGAAGGTAAAATCAGTGGCTGCGCTGTCACCCTGTAAACGCAAGGCTATGCCGTCCTCTTCTGACGCCGAAATGTCGATTTCCACCTTGGCTGAGATAGTGCCGTCTGCCACAATAATGTTTACCTGATCCCTAATATACGGCTGCAAAGGCTTTACAGCGATTGTGTCTAAGGCGCTTTTCAGATTTATCTGTACAGGGTTGATTGCCAATTGACCTGTAATCCTGATGTTGCCTTGCTTATTGGGGCGGCAGGAAAAATCCACTGTGCCGCTATGGTTTTCCCGGGTGGTGATATTGTCGGCCTGCAGTTTGAGTTGATCCATAATAAGAGTAGCAGGTTCAGATGGCTGTTCGTCGGTGACAATAATTGAATAATCCTCCAAAGCGATCCGCTTAAGAGTAAAATAGCCGGCTGTACCGCCCTTCTTTTCTATGCGAGGCTGTTCCATATCACTTTGGGAAGTCTCACCGGCAAACAATTCCTGGAACAGGGTGCTGCCGCTTTTATCGCGAAGAATGTTGAACTCGCCATTGCTGCTCGCAATACTGCCGACAATAAAGTCCTTGCCGGTATCACCTGTAGTTATGCCTCGTATCGAAAATTCCGGGATGGCAATAATTTCATTACCTTTTTTATCATCAACTCGGGTGACGGTCGCATCGCTATACAGGACAGCGGTATCACTGATCACTACATCATCAATTTGAATGTGCCATGGGTCGGTAGTCTTTTCTGAGGCGAAATCGTTGTTTTTGTTTTCCGTAGCAGGGAAAAGGTTTTTGAGGTTGATTACACCTTCCTCGTTCTTCCTGATCCACAACCGGGTGCTATCACACGTTGTCCGCAACAGGTGCAGGTTTTTCTCGAGCAATGAAAACGAATCGATTTCCACTGTAAGGGCATCGAAGTTTAACAGGGATTGTTGCTGAGAATCAACAACAGCAAGATCGGCCAACGAAAAGGAACCGGACCACCACATGCGGGGCGTGCTGCCAACCTGTTGCACAAAGGTAAATTTCAGGTCCGCGTCAAGAATTCCTGATGCAATGGCAAATTTCAACTCGGCGGGCAGATAGGCCATATAGTATGGCAGATTAAAGGCCTTGATGCTGATATCAAAATCGGTTTCCCGTGATTCAAGAAAGGGCTTGCTCTTTCCGGCAAGGGAAACCGGGGTGCCGTTAACAACGGCGCTGAACCTGGGCTGCACATTAATTGCGACAAGATGCTCCAAATTGGAGATAAAAGGCAGACCGAGACTGAGATCACTTATATGATGAGTGGTTGCGGTCGGCCGGTCTTCAAAATCAACAGTACCTCCTGCTATTTCGATATTGTTCACCGAGAAATGAAAACCCGTTTCATCCTTTTTCTCTTCTTTTTTTGAAGCCGGTTGGATGAGGTCGGAAAAGTTGTAGGTGTTGTCCTCAAGCCGGGCAAGGGTTATTGCCGGGCGGTCAAGCTGCACAGCCTTAACGATCAGGGCCCGTTTGAACAGGGAAACCGCCTCTACATCAAGGAACAATCTTTGAAAACCGACAAAAGAATCACCCTTGTTTTTCCCACGCAGGTGAAAACCATCAATCGTTGCCGTGAAAACATATGGATTGAACGATATCTTTTCTATGGTTGCCGGGCGGTTAAGTGTTGCGGTGATCTTTTTTTCAAGGACGTTTTTCATTACCGGCGGCAGAATCAGGAAGCCGGTCACCGTATACAGTATTGCAACTATGATGGCGCAGATGATCACTTTTTGCATTCGACTTAATTTCCGCCAACTGCCCTTGCTGTCTTTACTTTCTGGCTCAGCCATTTGCTTCTCCGTCACAGATTTAGCCGCTGATCCCAAGCCCTTTTTCCGAATTCTTTTGATCGGGTTGTGCTATGAGATGAACATCCCGTTGCGGGAAGGGGATGGAAATGCCGGCCTCTTCAAGCGCAGAGTGGATAGCCAGATTCATCCGGTAGGATATCTGAAAATATTTTTTAGTGGGCACCCAATAACGCATACCAATATTGATGGCAGAATCGGCAAATTCCGCAACACCGACCAGGGGCGGCGGCTCCTGAATAACATTTACAGAGGCCTTGAGAACCTCCTCGACCACCCTTACAGCTTTCTTGGGATCATCGCTGTACGATATACCCACAGAGGTCTCGACGATCTTGTTGGCAAAAGAATTATGGAGAATTTCACCGACAATATGTTTATTGGGAATGGTGATTCTTTCGCCATCTTCATTGGTGAGGATCGTCGCAGCCAGATGAATTTCCTCAACAACTCCGTTGACACTCTTCACCATTATGGTATCGCCGACCACAAAGGTGCGGCCCAGGATAATGACGATGCCGGCGCCATAGTTGGATAAAGGACCCTGGAGGGCAAAACTACTGCCAAAAGCGACAGCACCCAAGGCCGCGATGAAGGGGGCAATGGAAATGCCGAATTTGCCGACAACAATAATAAATACAAATATCAGAATCAGGGTGCGGGTCAGGCCGGCTAGAAATTTCGAAATCGTAACATCAAACTGCCTTTGCTCACCAAACCGTTCAACAACCTTGGCCGTCCAGCCGGCAACCTTGATCCCGATGATCAGGATAATAATGGCGGCCAGGATCTGAAAGCTGTAGGTAATCAGATACTCGATGACGACATTAACAATTTTTTCCAACGTGGCAAGTTCCTCTTGCATCATGCCCTCCTCAGTGAACCTTTTGACAGAAAGATGCCCCTGGATGTGTGTGGCCCAGTCTTGTATACCTGATAGTAAATCATCATTCGTGGATACTTTGGTATAGAAAAAAGCCACAATACTATCTTTCTGCCCAATGGTTATTCATGGCTTGCATAACAAAGTCTTCAGATAGCTCCTACCTGGCTATTTAAACAGCGCTTCATAGGTTCATTGCCTATTCTCCTTTTTACAAATTGACATTAACCTTTAAATGGTTACATAGAACCACATAACCAATTGTTTTTACGCCAATTTTTTGGATTGATTACTGTTAATATTTAAAATTAACAGGAGGCACTATAATGAACCGTAAATACCTTGCATATCCCGAAAACTGCCAAGGCCAAATCCATTGCGAAGTGGGGACGAAAAGCCATGGGATTTTATTTCCTCCTGTTGGCAAAATAGCCGAGCTGCCGGATGTGACATAGTCAAGATCACAATAAGATGCGGTTCGGCTTTTTAATTTATATGTTTTGGGTCGCTTCCTTACCCTGAGCGCCTTTTTTGAAACAAAGACTGTGGATTGAATGAAGTTCACAGAATTATTACCGGGGATATTGTAAAGCTATTGGGGGAATTTCAGAGGTGGAACATGAAAGAGAACAAAATTGAAAGAATTTTGAGGATGTAACTGCTCTTAGAAGGTAAACGTTTCTTGATACTCCGATCCCGGAATGCTTCAATATTTTTACTGTACTAAAGTATGCACACCCACCACTACTACCCGGTCAGCATAGCGCTCCTCAAACTCTGCCAGTGCTGCACATGTTGTCTCGGAAGGATGCCCGATACCGATGGCGGAACCATGCTCTTCGGCATATTTCACTAGTTTTTCCAACTGAAATATAACATCCTTCTTGGTGTGGTTATTGTCGAGAAAGACATGGCGGGGGGCTGTCTTAATGCCCATTTCCTTGGCAAGAAAAAGCCCCACACTGTTGGGAGTCGTCCGGCTGTCGATAAAGTACAGGCCGTTTTCCCGGACAAGTTCCAAAAAATTCTGCATGGCGCGCCGGTTCTGGGTAAACCGCGATCCCATATGGTTGTTGATTCCAGTGGCCCAAGGAACCGAAGCCATATTTTCCCTGAAATTCCTTTTGATCTCCTTCCTGGTCATTTTGATATCAACCGAACCCGGGCCTGCTTTAACATGAGGATCATTCGGTTCCATGGGAAAATGGAGCAGAATGTCCTTACCAAGTCTTCTGGCCTTTTCGGAAAGATTTTTTGTATGAGGCCCGTGGGGTAAAAAGGCAAAGGAAATGTCAAGGTCAAGACCCAGGAGCTTTTCAGCATCATCCACCCGGTAGCCAATGTCATCAATGAGAATAGCAACTTTTGGCAATTCCCTTTCAGAAGGCCTTTGTTTTATGACCGGCTCCAGGATCTCCTGGACAATATCTTTTTCAGGGATGAGCAGATTGTCATGTTGCGTTGGGCGCTCTTGTGGACGTTGCGGCACCATACCGCGGTGCATCTTTCCGGTTGGTTGGTATAAAAAAATGAAGTACACCGCAAAAAACAGGGTAAGCGAAAACATGGCTCCGATGCCGAACCAAAATGGCCTAAAATTCCATTTTTTGTTCCTGTTCTGTTTTTTTTTGCCCTTTTTTTTCTTCCTGGCAGGTGGTTTTCGTGTTGCCATTTTCCAGTGTTCTTCTCAAAAATTAAAAAAATGGAGCGCTCTTCTTGAAAAACATCAATACACTGCCAAATAAATACCTATTTTCATGAACATACGGCCTTTACCTGAAAATTTTCATGAACATGCTATTTCTTTCTGGTTAATACATAATTGGCGAGACCGATGAGAATATCCTTAATTGGAGAGGTGGGGAATATATCCAATTCTCTACAGGCATAGGTGATCAGCCCTTGCGCCAGGCTTTTGGAATAGGCGAATCCATCATATTTATTTATGAATTCCCGCGCGTCATCGATGTAAGTGGTCCGGTCCTGGCTCTCTTTGGAAAGAAGTCTCAGGATCTTGTTTTTTTCTTTCTTGGTTGCCTGATTGAGTGCCCTGATAAGCGGAAGGGTCATCTTGCCTTCCACAAAATCATTGCCCACGCTTTTCCCGGTTTTTTCGGGATCGCCGAGATAATCCAACAGGTCGTCGATAACCTGAAAGGCATGCCCCAGGTTAGCGCCATAGGCTGCAACGGCTTTGCGCTCCTTTACAGAACCACCATTATACAGCATACCAACCTCGCAAGCCGACGAAATCAATGCAGCTGTTTTTCCTTGTAATACTGCGAAATACCGCTTTTCACTTCGGTCCCTTTCCTCTGCATTTTTCTTTTGCAGAAACTCGGCTTCAATCATTGCGGTTATGGCCTTGCCAAGCAGGTCGACACTTTCGGTTCCACCAATGGTGCCTGCCAGCATCATGGCCCTGGCGTGCAGGAAATCGCCGGCCAGAATCACCGGCGAAACTCCCCACTTTCTATTGGCGGCAGGTTTACCGCGACGCACTTCCGCCTTATCAATAACATCATCGTGCAAAAGACTGGCAGCGTGCAAATATTCAAAAACCATGGCGAGCTGGTACAGTCCCTTAGCGCTGCTTTGGTGCGCGTGCATTGCTGCACCCGGCAAGAGCCCTGCTGAAAAAATGGTCAATAATGGTCGAATCCTTTTGCCGCCGTTAAAAATGGCATGATGCAAGACATCTGAAAGCTCGGTACTATCTAAGGAGGCCAAATCTTTTCGCATGGCCTGATTGACTTTGTCTGCTTCCGGTTTAAGCGCCTCAAGCAGTTTATTCTTGTCCAAAAGTGTCTCCCTCCACAAAAAATTTCTTCACATCATCAATACTGCGGGTTATCGGGCTTGGAGGCAGGCTTTTCAAAAAATGTTTTCCATACTGCTTGCTGAACAACCGCACATCCAGGATTGCCAGAACTCCCCGATCAGCAGAAGCCCGCATCAGCCTGCCGATTCCCTGGCGCAGGGCAAGTATGGCCCTGGGCACTTGATATTCCATAAAGGGATTGCCGCCCTCTTCCCGTATCTTGTTTATCCGTGCCATGATAACAGGGTCGCTGGGAACTTCAAATGGAAGTTTATCGATGATCACGCAGCTTAATGTCTTGCCGGGCGCATCGATCCCCTCCCAAAAACTTGCCACCGCCAAAAGCACCGAATCGGTTTCTCGCTTGAACCTCTCGAGCAAGACCGCTCGTGGAGCAGAGCCTTGCACCAGCAAGGGATAGGGAACCTGATCAGAAAGATATTCCCTCATCCCTTCCATGGCCTGGATACTGGTGAACAATACCAGGCTGCGGCCCTTTGCCGCCATGATGATTTCTAAAACTTCCTGGCGGACATTATGGAAATACCCAGCGCTTCCGGGCGGCGGAAAAGTATTATGGGGTACATACAATACAGTGCGATTACTGTAGTCATATGGCGTTGGCAGGGCCAGGGTCTCTATGTCCTCCGGAACCCCAAGCTGGTTTTTGAAATAGGAAAATTCGCCTCCGGCGGTAAGAGTGGCGGAGGTAAATACCGTGCTCCCCACTTGATCATAAAAATGCTGCTGCAGATGCGGAGCCACTTCCACAGGTGAAGCTGAAAGGTTTATCGTACGTGCTCGGCGCTCGTACCAGTAGACATAGGCGCTGCTTTGTTCTTCCGTAACAATGAGCAGACTGTCCAGCAGCTCTTCACAGCGGCGCTGCATACCATTCCAGATTTCGTTATTAATAGCGAGATCTGTCAACCTTTCGGCAAGCACAATGAATCTGTCCTTAAGCGCCTGAAGTTCTGCCATCCATTGCGGAGTTTGCTCAACAATCTCTGTAAGGGAAAAGCGGCCTTTTTGTTTGGGGAACATGGCAAAGAAAAAATCCGCTTGGGTGGCAAGTGCCCTTGATGTCTGGGTAATCCTTTGCAGATCCCGCTCAGGCAATTTCTGTTGAGCATTCTTTTCAATATCAATAACCAAATCAATGATCTGGTGCTGGCTCATGGAAGAACCGAAATACCTGGTTGCCACACTCTCCAAATGATGGGCTTCATCAAAAATAACCGATTCATACCTGGGAAGCACTTCAGCAAACCCGGATACTCTCAGGGCCAGATCGGAAAAAAAGAGGTGGTGGTTGACGATGAGCATCCGGCAGCGGGCCGCTTCCTTACGAAGCTGGTTAATGAAACAGCCTGGACCATCCGGGCAATCGCCGCCCAAACATTGGCTGGTTGTCGCACTTAACGTCTGCCAAAGAGGTGAGTTGTCAGACAACCAGGTAAGCTCCGCCCTATCACCGGTCTTGGTTTTCTCAAGCCACTCCTGAATTTTCACAATATAATCATCATCATCCCTGTCCATAAGAGTCATTTGCGGATTGGAGGCAAACTGTTGCCAGCGATAGAGGCATAGGTAATTCTGCCGCCCTTTTACACAGAGAACGGAAAGATCAGGATCGATATGTTTTTTCAGGAAAGGGATTTCCTTATTGATGATCTGGTCCTGCAGGTTGAGGGTGCCGGTTGAGATTATCACTTTTTGCCGGCTGAGGGCGGCCGGGACAAGATACGCCAGGGTCTTGCCAATACCGGTTCCTGCCTCTACCGCCAGCATGGAACCGGTTAAAGCCTGCCTGACCGCCTGCGCCATGGTGACTTGCGCCTCTCTCATTTCATAGCCCTGCAGGTTTTGAGCGAGAGGTCCATTGCTACCGAAAATTTCCGCCATGGCCTCCATTGGTAACGGTTGATTCATTTTATCTGCAAGCACCTCTATTACGCCTTTCTGAGACAATTATTTATAGTTTGACACCGGAAACAATGATTTATACCGTATAATTAAATCCTGTTGGGTTTGTTTTGCCATGAAAATTTAATCTGAGGCTAAAGCAAGGGGCTTCTTTTTTAACCGTAAAATTCTTAAACAGCAGGAGGGCAACAGATGAATGACATAACAAAAATTTTAGTGCCGGTTGATTTTTCGGAAAACTCACAGAAAATACTTAAATCTGCGCATACTCTAGCAAAAAAGCTAAAGGCCGCCATCACGGTCGTCTATGTCATGCAAACCTTTGAAGACTATTCAGGCTTTTTTGTCCCCCATCTCCCTCTTGCCCAGTTTGAAGAGGAAATGCTTAAAAGCGCTGAAGGCAAGATGGAAAGTTTTATCGACGAGCACACCGAACCGGGGGAAGCCATCGAAACCAAAGTGCTTAGCGGCGATGTGGCGGAAGAAATAATTAATTTTGCCGACAAAAACAGCATGGACATGATTGTAATGGGCACGCACGGCTACAGGGGATTTGAAAAGGCATTATTCGGGAGCATTGCGGAAAAAGTGGTAAAAACCGCGCCATGTCCGGTGTTGGTGGTTAATCCCTATAAATAGAATTGAAGAATTCTCAAAAACTTTTTTTTACCACAGAGGGCGCAGAGAGCACAGAGTAAAATCATATTTTTTTGATAAGTACCTCTGTGACCTCCGTGATCTCTGTGGTGAATTCCTAGTTTTTAGGAGTCTTTCAAAATTGATGAAATCGCAATAACTACTTTTCTCACGCAAAGGCGCAAAGATCGCAAAGACAACTTGTTGTTATTAAATAAAAAAAATTTGCGTGCTTCGCGGCTTTGCGTGATATTTTGACTTTTTACAAAACCATCAAAATCGGCCTTCTCTTAAAAATTCAGCGGGAAAACCGAACAGAAAAAACAACTCATTGTCTGATCACTGGTCAATTGTACAATGCAATAATAGCATGCGGCGGAAACGGCCGGCCTGAAGGTCCCTTCACCTCAAGCCGGCCTGCCCTGCTTATCAATTCACTCAAATCCATACCAGGGAACAGATAAAATTTCAGTGTTGTTTCCGGGACATCTTTTATCTGCATGGAGTTCTTCCATACATCCATTTCGTTATGAAGATCTTCTTGAATTGTTGAGCGTTCCTTTGCCGTACCGGTGCTGGTCGCTGCATCCCAGAGCAAATGATGTATTTTTTCAAGGCATCCTGCCGCTTTATTTCGTAACTCTTCCCGTAAATCTGGAAAAAAGGCTTTATCAGCAGTGCTCCTGTTCATGCCAGCTTCACGAGTCAGAGGCAGGGCGAAAAGGAAAACCGCCTTTTCCTTCATACATTCCTCATAAACATCTATCAGAACCTCGACTATATCAGGCTCATCAGTAGTTAGAATCCATGGTGGCGCCTGGGTATCGCACATATATAATTGCGCCCATGCCTTGAACAGCTGGAGGTTTTTCCCCGGAGAAGTCGGGGTGGTCTCAGCAAACTGAAGCCTCGTAAAGTGAAAGGGATCATCAATCTCCTTTTCTTCCTCTCCCTTCAGAAACCGCATCATATCAGACTCTTTGCCGCTTATACCGGCAAGACTCTTATTTATCTCCTGTTCTTCGCGGGCAAGAATTTCTGCGAGTTTCAGCAGCAACCTTGCTCGCCAGAGATTTTCCTGTTGAACGCGATCCTCCTCATCCTCCACATTTTTATTGGTGATTCTGGCAATCAGAGACAATACCGAGCTTTCATCCACTGCTATTTTGTCGTTCCGGTTGAGAGACATGAGATACCCACTGTAAAATTCATCTTCATGCCCCTTGAGATCCTTTATCAACCGCGCAAATCTGGGAAGGTCTTCTCCAAGAGGAACCGGTGCATAGCCGGTTAGCAAGCCGGCATCACGTAATTTCTTTAATTTTTCAGGTGCATCACCTTCAACCGGTTGGTAATAAAACAGTCTTTCAAAGACCAGCAGAAGTTGTTGTATGGTCGTTTCTCGTAAAATGGAGTGGGGAAAAAACAGCGCTGCCAATGGGTTCATATTCTCATGATCCTGCAAAAACACAATTGCAAAGTTATTGTCCGCCTATTATCTATACACTACTAAATAAATAGTTCTTCATATCAGCCTGGCAAAAATTATCCATGAAAAACATTAAGGAAAAACTTTCTTTCTGTCTATTAATAGCTGTGTATCTTGTGGTCAGTTATCGATATTTCCCTGACAGACTGACCGATTCGCTGTACCATACACTGAAGCACATGCTCAGCGTTGCGCCTTTCACCTTTGGTATTACCCTGGTTGTTAGCGCGATCTTTCATAAGGCCACAGGACAACGTCTGCCTTGGGACCGGGCCGCAAGAATATTTTTTACCATAGGCATTATCATCGAACTCTTCTTTGGTATACACAACTACCTGAGTATGGTCTGATATAAAAAATCCTACCTGATTATTGAACTGCTGCCGTGATATCCTGAATTCACTGTTGTGTTCGGAAATACCAGCGATTTTTTCCCGATCAAAGTTCCGGGATTAGTTACTGAATTGCAGCCTGTCTGGACATGATCCCCCAGAACCGCACTCATTTTGCGGAGGCCCGTTGAAACTGAGCCGTCCGGCGTACGCACCTGCACATCCCCGCCCATAAACCGCAGATTAGCCATTTTAGTGCCAGCGCCGAGGTTCACATCATTACCCAGGATAGCGTCCCCCACATAGGCAAAGTGTCCTGCCTTGGCGTCATTAAGCAAAACACTGTGTTTCATTTCGGTAACATGACCGACCACACACCTTTTCCCCACCAAACAGTATCCTCTCATATAGGCCCCTTGGCGGATCTCGGAATTACTGCCAATCAAGGTCGGTGATTTAACATACGCACCCGGCTCGATCAATACTCCTTCGCCAAGGTGAATTTTTCTGCCGACCAGCACTGCGCCGGCCATTACAACACTGGCACCGCTAAGAGGCTGTCCATCCTTGCTGACCTCGAGCTTTCCCTTGGTGGCATCACCAAATTCTATGGTAATTCCTTGGCCCGAATAAAACTCTCCCTGCCAATAAACAACCGTTTGCGGCAAAGGGATCCCATCTTCAAAATAACCAGGGGGAAACTCCAGATATGGATGGCTTTCCATAAATGTTTTAAGGTGTTTCAATGCCTCCCAAACATACTGGGTCCCGTCAAAAAGATTTGAAAATGTGCAATTTTCCAGATTAAAAAAAGATTGCGCCGACAACATGGTTTCCCCTTTCTTCAATGAATACTCGTTAAACATCCAAACTGCTCTTTGGCACCTATACATACATCAAACAACAAATTTTTGCAGATACATTTTTTGTCTTTGCTCAAACTTTGCAATACGAAAGAAAGATCATCATAACTGCACTAAAATTCTTGACAATATTTTCCCCTATTGACTTAATAAGAATCAATGTTTAGGGTACACTCGATTTTGGCTTTTCACTATCGGTTGACTGTATACGCTCCAAATTCTATCAATAGGAAATGAAATAATAGCATGAGAAAGGAGTTCATTCGTGGAAAAAAACGAGACTGATCCCGACATGACCGATTTTTCAGAATTTGATGATCAAAATATACCGGAAACTCTCCCGATGATGGCTGTGCGGGATATTGTGATCTTCAATTATATGATAATTCCCCTCTTTGTGGGCCGTCCTGGTTCTGTTAGTGCAGTAAATGATGCCCTTGCCAAAGACAAGCTCCTCTTCTTGGCAACCCAGAAAAGCTCGGCAACCGAGGAACCCGACCCGGACGACATCTACTCAATCGGAATGGTGTGTGCCATCATGCGCACCCTTAAGCTTCCCGACGGTCGCCTTAAGGTCCTGGTCCAGGCTCTGCACAAGGCAAAAATCAACGATTATGTGGAACAGCAGCCTCATTTTATTGTTAACATTGAATTGACGAAGGATGTGGAAATTAAGGAGATAAGCGTTGAAACCGAGGCCATGATGCGCAACGTCATTGACCAGACAGAAAAGATCATGTCTCTCAAAGGCATCATGTCTTCTGACTTGATGGTCATCCTGAACAATATAGACGAACCAGGCCGGCTTTCCGACCTGGTAGTGGCCAATCTCCATCTGAAAACTGTGGAATCCCAGGCTCTTCTCGAAACGGTTGATCCTGTTGAGCGGCTGAAAAAAGTTGCCGAATATCTCAACAAGGAACTGGAAGTTTCAACCATGCAGGCAAAGATCCAATCCGAAGCCAAAGAAGAAATGGGCAGAACCCAGCGGGAGTATTTTCTTCGCGAACAAATTCAGGCCTTAAAAAAAGAACTCGGTGATCTGGACGAAAAATCCCAGGAAATTGAAGAGCTTCAGGCCAAACTGGAAAAAATCCGCATGCCCCGAGCTGTGAAGGATGAGGGATTCAAACAGCTCAGGAGGCTGGAAATGATGCATCCTGATGCATCAGAAGCAACCATTATCAGAACCTATCTTGACTGGATCCTTGACCTGCCTTGGAAGAAGGGCACAAAAGACAGACTGGACCTGAAAATTGCCTGGGAAGTCCTGGACGCAGATCATTACGGTCTTGAAAAAATCAAAGAAAGAATACTGGAATACCTGGCGGTCCGCAAACTGAACAAGTCGACCAAAGGCCCTATTCTCTGTTTTGTCGGCCCTCCAGGCGTTGGCAAGACCTCGCTGGGGCAATCCATTGCCAGGGCCCTTGGCCGCAAGTTCCATCGCCTCTCCCTTGGCGGCATGCGTGATGAAGCTGAGATCCGTGGGCATAGGCGCACCTATATCGGGGCCATGCCGGGCAGGATCATCCAGGGCTTAAAGGTGGCTGCGGCCAATAATCCTGTCTTCATGATGGATGAAATTGACAAGGTGGGAGCAGATTACCGCGGCGATCCATCATCCGCCCTGCTTGAAGTACTCGATCCGGAGCAGAATTTTGAATTCTCAGATCACTACCTCAATATGCCATTCGATCTTTCCAAGGTAATGTTCATAACCACGGCTAATATGTCTGATACCATCCCGTCCCCTCTCCTTGACCGCATGGAGGTAATCAGACTGGCGGGCTATACCCTTGAAGAAAAGCTGGCCATCGCAAAAAAATACCTTCTGCCCAGGCAAATTAAAGAAAATGGCATAACAGCTAGACACATAAAACTTGATGACGATACCATCAAGAAAGTCATCTCCCATTACACCAGGGAGGCCGGACTCAGGAACCTTGAACGGGAGTTTGGAAAAATCTGCCGCAAAGTCGCGCGCCGCATTGCTGAAGGGGGCAAAGGCCCATACATCATCTCCGGCAGGACCTTGAGCACCTATCTCGGTCCACCGCAATTTTTGCCTGAGTCCGAATCCGAGATCATTGATCAACCCGGGCTGGCCACCGGCCTCGCCTGGACCGAGGTTGGCGGTGAAATTCTGTATATCGAGGTCACCATTCTCAAAGGACGTGGTAACCTCACCTTGACCGGCCAATTGGGGGAAGTAATGAAAGAATCAGCCCAAGCAGCCTTGAGCTTTTGCCGGTCACGCCTTGAAGATCTTAAGCTGTCAGACAGCTTCTTTGAAGAGAATGATATCCACATCCATGTTCCGGCCGGCGCTATCCCAAAAGACGGACCATCTGCCGGAGTAACCATAGCCACAGCACTTTATTCCGCCCTGGCCAATAAAAAGGTCAAGCAGGATATTGCCATGACGGGAGAGATAACTTTGCGAGGAAGGGTGCTGCCTATTGGCGGGCTCAAAGAAAAGGCCTTGGCTGCCTTGCGCGCCAATATAAAAACCGTCATCATACCCGAACACAACAAAAAAGACCTGGTTGATATCCCGAAAAATCTCCGGGAAAAGATAAAATTCATACCAGTTAAAAGTATGAAAAAAATCCTTCCCTTGGTCTTTTGACAATTTTAGAGCCTCTCGAGTCATTCAGATTCTCAGTAAACGAATTAGGGTGGAGATGGAATAATCCACTATTTCGGCAGGGACAAATATCCCCTATATTGCATATGGAAAATACCACCCAGCGGTGTTTTTGTGAAATGTCATTGGCATGGAAACATCCGGCAAAACTTCTTCTCAGGCCAGACTATTTAGGTTGAGGTCGGTTTTGAAGTTTTTTCTGAAGATAATCATTTTTAGTACCATTCTCTGCACAGGCTTTTTCTCTTGGGTCTGGCTCTATGGTATCTCTCCATTACCAACCGAATTAACAAGCAAAACAATCACCATCCCTGCCAATATCGGCTTTAAAGAAATTCATACTATTCTCGTTACCCAAGCCGGCCTGAAGCGGGATATCCGCTTCCGTCTCTTGGCCGGCATGATAGGTGTTTCGCAGCGATTACAAGCAGGCGAATATGAGATTTCCGCTGGCGAAACTCCCTTGACTATTCTACGCAAATTCGAGGCCGGCAGCATCATCAGGCACCCCGTGACAATTCCCGAGGGTGAGAACATATATACAATTGCCGCTATCCTTTCAGAGGACAACTGGATAAACCGCGATAGGTTTCTTACTCTTGTAAAAAATCCCGATTTTATCAAAAAAACAGGCCTGACCGCTGCAAGCCTTGAGGGGTATCTCTTTCCAGACACCTATCACCTAGCCCGCAACCAGTCACCTCAATCCATTATTCTCATGATGATCAAGCGGCTCGAGGAAGTGTACGCCGAAATTTCAGCACTTGAACCCACTAAGCATTCCTTTACAAAGCATGAAATTCTCACCCTGGCTTCAATTATTGAGAAGGAGACCGGCCAGGAAAATGAAAGACCTCGCATCGCTATGGTTTTTCTCAACCGCTTGCATAAAGGCATGAAACTTCAGGCTGACCCCACCGTTATTTACGGCATTCAAAATTTTAACGGCAACCTTACCTCCAAAGACCTTGCCACTCCCACGCCTTATAACACATATCGGACCAAGGGTTTGCCCCCTGGTCCCATCTGCAATCCTGGGCGTGGATCCATCGAGGCGGCCATCCGCCAGGCCAATAAAATTTCCCGCGGAGGGAACGAAGGGTATCTTTATTTTGTCTCAATGAATGACGGTACCCATTATTTTTCCAAGACGTTGGCCGAACACAACAAAGCCGTGATGAAGTATCAAAAAAGAAAAAAAGTGCGTTGAAGAATACTACCGAAATCTATATTGTGTATTTATTGTATTGGGTGATGAATACAGTATCCGTTAATCCCAAATTTAAAGAAATTAGAGGAATTCGATGAAGAAACATTTAAATAATAAAGGCTTTTCACTCATGGAAATTATGATCGTCATGATCATCATCGGCTTGCTGGCCTCCCTAGTCGGTCCAAAAATTTTCGGTCAACTGGGCAAGGCCAAACAAAAAACCGCCAAAACCCAGATCGAAATGCTCATGACCGCCCTTGATGCTTATCGCCTCGACGTGGGTGACTATCCTTCCCAGCAGGAGGGCCTTGAAGCCCTGATGAGCAACCCTGGCATAGACGGTTGGGCCGGCCCGTATCTGCGAAAAGATGTTCCCAATGATCCTTGGAATCGCGCTTACCAGTACCAGAATCCAGGCGAACATGGTGAAGTGGATATCTTTTCCTACGGCAAAGACAACGCACCGGGCGGCGATAAAGAAAACACCGATGTCGGCAGCTGGCTGTGATGCGATCATGCTGATCTATCACAATTCCAATTCAACTCAATTTTGACACACTCGCAAAAAGTCGGGAAAGCGGTTAACGTGCCATTTAATATCAATGGGTTACATGGCCATACAACGATGGAATCGTATTTTTTACGATTCCATCAAATTTAACTTTGCTAGGGATAAAAAATATGGAAACCACTGAGATCAAGGAAAATGTCCATTGGATCGGAGCTGTTGATTGGAACGTCCGTGATTTTCATGGATATTCAGTCTGGAAAGGCACTACTTACAATGCCTACCTGGTTATGGACGAAAAGGTTGCCCTGTTTGATACGGTCAAGAAAACTTCCATGGCCGAGTTCCGCAAACACCTTAGCCAGCTGATAGATCCACCTAAAATCGACTATATCATTGTTAACCATGTGGAGATGGACCATTCCGGTTGTCTACCGGAAATCATGGAGCTGGTAAAGCCTGAAAAATTAATCTGTTCTCTCATGGGCAAAAAGGCCCTGCTTGATCATTTTCACAGGGAAGACTGGCCTTATGAGGTCGTTAAAACCGGGCAATCCATCAATCTTGGCAAAAAGACCGTTGAATTTATCGAAACCCGCATGCTTCATTGGCCGGATTCCATGTTCTCCTATATCAAGGAAGATGGTCTCCTGATTTCCAGCGATGCCTTTGGGCAGCATTGGGCGACTTCCCAACGATTCGATGATGAAGTTGATGGGCCTGAGCTTATGGCCCATGCGGCAAAATATTACGCCAATATCCTTCTGCTCTATTCACCTCTGGTCCAAAAACTCCTTACCAAGGTTCAGGAACTTGGGCTTGAGATCAATATGATCGCTCCGGACCATGGCCTGATCTGGCGCACATCGCCCGATAAAATTATTGCCGCTTATGACAAGTGGAGCAAGCAGGAACCCCTCGATAAAGCAGTGATTATCTACGACACCATGTGGCACAGCACGGAACAAATGGCGAGAGCCATTTACGATGGCTTGCTCATCCATGGAGTGAATGTCAAACTGATGAACCTCAGGGTCAACCATCGATCCGATGTGATGACTGAATTGTTGGATGCCAAGGCAGTCATCTTCGGGTCACCCACCCTCAACAATGGCATATTACCCCGTCTTGCAGATATCCTCGCCTATATCAAGGGATTAAAGCCTAAAAACAAAATCGGCGCCGCATTCGGTTCTTTTGGCTGGAGCGGTGAAGCGGTTGGTGTTCTTAATAAAGCCATGGAAGATATGAAGATCGAAGTTATCGATCCTGGCGTAAAAGTGAAAAACGTACCCACAGAAGATCAACTGAAAGAATGTTATGCACTGGGAAGTAAAATTGGCCAGGCCATAACATCTGCATAATGGTGGGTGCATTACCGGTATTTCACCATTATAAACGTAATATTGTTATTAAATCTAGCCGACACTATCTAATCCTTCTTTCTTTTCGAGTGATTCCGCTACATTCACAGGGCAACAATGAGCACAAGAGCATTCAAACACACAATTGTTACTCTGCTCACAAAAGAAAACCTCGAGAGCATCGTAATAGAACTGGAAAACCACACACCATCAAAGCTTCTCAACCCGCTTTTCTCAGGCCTCTGCAGCGGCAATGAAAAAGTCAAATGGCACGCAATTGTCGGCATGGGAAAAACGGTGGCAAGGCTCGCTGATGCGAATATGGAATCCGCCCGAATCGTCATGCGCCGTCTTATCTGGAGCTTGAACGACGAATCCGGCGGCATCGGCTGGGGCGCTCCTGAAGCGCTTGCCGAGATTATGGTGTGCCATGAAACCCTGGCAGCAGAATATGGACATATGCTTGTAGCCTATATGCGGGAAGACGGCTGTTATCTTGAATATGAGCCTCTCCAACGCGGCCTGATGTGGGGAATAGGCAGGCTTGCCCAAGTCCAGCCGGATCTTCTCCTAAAAAAGAATACAGTGCGATATCTCATGCCCTATATGGAATCCCAGGACCCTGTTATCAAGGGGCTTGCGGCATGGTCTTTGGGGATACTGCAAGCACGGGAAGCTGTCTCCTCAATCGAACTTCTGATTGGGAACAAGGCCCAAGTCAGTTTTTATCTTGATGGTACAATAGTCACGAAAACCGTGGATGATCTTGCAAGAGAAGCCCTCGCCCGCATTTCTCACGAGTATCGTCGCGAAACGGTGTGCCGCAAAGCAAATGCCCTTGGGGTGCAAGGGGATATGGATACAAGGCGCGCGAAGATTTAGGTGCGCAGGCATACTTGAAGTATGTTGAGCACCTAAATCGAGCACCCCAAGTATTTGCTTCGCAGCACGCAACGCAGTAGACATGTGTCATTGCGGCGTTGCAGCAGATGCTGGTGAGAAATGCGGGCTAGCCGCTATCAGATAAAAAACTTCACCGAAAAGCCTTTTTCGGGTATACCTCCTATAAAAAATCCCTCTTTCCCAAACTTTGATAAAATCGTAAAAAATACGATTTTATCGATGTATTACGTTGTAACTAGTTGAAATTACATGGCACGTTAACCGCTTTTCCGACTTTTTGCAGGATCATCACCCTTTCGGTTTCGTAATAAGCATTCGATGGCCGTATTTACTGTTTCTCCCATGAAAAAAGGTGGGAGCGATACTTTAGCGCCGATTTTTTGCGAAACCATGAATTTTTTTTTAGGATCAGGCCTTGTCACGTTCCAATAATAAATGGCTGAGTTTCATGGTGGTGGCAGTGGGTGTATTCATGTCCACATTGGACAGCAGCATGGTCAATGTAGCGTTACCCTCCATTATGGATGATTTTCAGAGCCCTTTGAACAGAACCGAATGGGTTGTCTTGGTGTACCTGCTGACCATCACAGCAACGCTGTTATTCTGGGGCAACCTTTCCGATAAGATCGGCCGGCGCAAGATATATTCCCTTGGTTTATTGGCCTTTGCTTTCGGGTCTCTTGCCTGTGCCTATGCACCAAGCCTTTCCTGGCTCATCACTTCCCGCTTCACGCAGGCCATAGGCGCCGCCATGATGATGTCCACCGGTCCTGCAATTATAAAAGAAACCTTCCCCCCCTATCAACTCGGTCGTAGTCTCGGGCTCATCGGCGTTGCTGTTTCCCTGGGCTTGATGACCGGTCCCTCAGTGGGAGGGTTTTTGATCCACTTTTATTCATGGCGTGCCATATTTTTCATTACCGTACCAATTGGCCTTTTGTTTTCACTCCTTGCCAGATTCATTCTTTACGCGCCGCAAACACCATCTCCCCTCAGAGGCTTTGACTGGTTTGGAGCCGGATTTTGGGCGGTTTCCCTCACCCTTGCCTCTCTGGCCATAAGCCATGCTACTTCGCCCGTCTGGTCAATATATACTATTGCCATAATGATCATTGCCTTCTTCGTTTGCATGATTATTTTTATCCTGCTTGAAAACAAAGCACCGCAGCCATTACTGCCGCTCAACTTTTTCAAGCAGCGTTTCTTCAGCGTCGGAATCCTCTCTGCCATGCTTTCATTTTCAGTTTTATTCACTGCTGTTATGCTTACTCCCTTCTATCTCGATCGTGTACTTAACCTGAATGCCGCCGGGATCGGACTGGTAATGATGGCCATACCTGTTTCGGTAATGGTTGTTGCTCCTCTGGCAGGCTGGCTCTATGATCAGGTCGGTGCTAAACTGCTCACCACAACAGGTCTTCTCCTTACTGCTGGAGGATTGTGGTTTCTCTCCGGGATTTCGGCAACTTCAAGGCCTTTTGATATATCATGGCGGCTTGCTCTAACTGGCTGCGGCCAGGCCCTTTTTCTTTCTCCAAATAGCGCCTCTGTTCTTTCGCATGTTAAAAAAAAGCACAATGGCATTTCAGCGGCAATGCTTGCCACGGCCCGCAACTTGGGGATGATGGTTGGCGTGGCCATGTCAAGCCTTATCTTTTCTCTATATTTTAACAAGTTAACCAACGGATTGGACATGAAGGAATTCACTCCGGCTCACATAGGACCCTTTATGACAGCCTTAAAAAATGCTTTTATCTTTGCAGCGGGCGTAGGAGTTGTCGGGGCAATCATTTCCTTCATGCGGAAAGGAAAATCCGATATGCGGTCCCCATTGGAAGGAGAGAAGCATTAATTGATGAAATCGAAAAAATACGATTTGCGCATCAAGCGGTTAGATCAATAAGGGCAAAAGAATCCATCCGGACCTTTTCAATAAGCGTATCCCTTACCTCTTGGAGGGCATTGGCTCTCCTGGCTGTACATGTAAAATTCACCGGAGAAAATCCTAAACTGCCAAGCAGGGTAGAGAGTTCATCAAGATGTTTTTTCATATGATCGACAGCATCTTGCTGCTCAAGGAAAAATTCACCCTGCAATGATTTATCCCGGACCCTTATATTACAATTCATATCACCAAGCCGGCTCATACTTAAAAAAAATGTCAGAACAAAATAATCCTTGCCGGCCGCCTCATCATCTTTCTGCTGTTTTTGCGAGTCAAACATCCAAACGCCCCAACCATCTCCGGAAGCAAAAAAACAGGGAAAAAGAAAGGTCAGAACTTTTTTTTGCGCTTCTGGTTGGCTGTTGAATTGGCCAAGGCTTTCCAAGAGATTGATTAATTTTTCCAGGGCAACGGAATCATTTTTATCGTGGAAGCCAGGACCAGCAATCCCCATGTTGGCGAGCAGGTCATTTAATTGCTGGGTCGGATCAAAGGAAACAAGGATTTTTCCCTGAAATTTCTGGCCGCTGGTGACCCACGCCGAGGTCTTAATTATTTTTACCACATCAGCATCATCAGCTACGGCATTCTTCATGAAAAACCTAAGCAACTGGGTAAATTTGTCGGCAACATCCGGTGGCAACTGCTCAGCAGACGCAGGAAAAAATCCAAGCAGTATTTTAACGGCCCGATCAATTGCCTGGTTATCAGCCATGGCCCGCAACAAATCAACAACGGCTCCTTTTTTTGATGCCAGAATAAGCTGAGGTTCTTTTCCTGTCTGGCTAACTTCTAACCACACCTCACTGCCTTTTTCCAATGGCACCCGACTTGTGGCTGACAAAGTTTTCCCTTCAATTTCAAGGGTTATCCTGCCATTTTGCGCAATAGAGAGAATTTTTCCTTTCAGTAACCTGCCCTGCGTTAGTAAAGCCTTATCCAGGTCGGCAGAAGAACTCTCCGTGATTTTCACATCGGTTCCACTGCGATGTCGAATGGTTGATACGGTGGGCAGGTTATCGATTTTCATAGGGAAGGTGTTTGCGTTTCAAAACCCGAATCTTTGCGCAATAAATACCAGAAGGTGGCGACACCAAGAAAATGGCCTGGAAAATACCATTATTGAGCAGGCAGGGTTACTATTGCTTCCATACCGCCGCTCTTTCTGTTTCGGAGGAAAAAATGTCCATGATGCCCTTCAACCACGCGTTCGACCATGCTGAGCCCCATTCCTGTGCCGTACATCTTTGTAGTAAAAAAAGGCGTTTTTGCCTTTTCAAAATCAACATCCGTAATGCCCGGTCCGGTATCAAGGAGCGAAATATGGACTTTTCCCGGTTCTTCTCGGACAATTATGGCCAGCTTTCCACCGTCTGTCATGGCATCAATAGCGTTCTTCAGTAGGTGAAGCACCATTTTTCTAAAGAGATACTGGTCGACCTCCAAGAAGAGATCATGCTCTGGGAAGTCAAATTCCCAGACAATACTCTGCTTGTTCATGGTGTTTTGCACAAGCATAACCGTTCTTTCAATAAGTGGTAGGATGTTGGCCCGCTCCTTATTGAATTTCGTTTCCGTAACAAAATCAAAAAGGTCTTCCAAAATGGATTCCAAGCGAGCAGTCTCCTTTCCCATCACTTGTAAATACTTGGTCCATTCCGGATCAGAATTCTTTTTGGATAGGATTCTGGCTACCCCGCCGATGGAAGTAACCGGATTTCTTATGGCATGGACAAGTTGAGCAGCCATATGACCGAGTGCGGCATACCGTTCAGCCTCCACCAGCATATCTTTGTTTTTATCCAACTCATTGTTAAGATTCTCAAGCTCTTCAATTTTTTTCTGCATGTCTGAATAAAGATGGCTATGCTCGATGGCTAAGCTTGCTTGACTGGCGAAAAGCTCTAGAGCACTTAAATGGCCATCGGTAATCGGTTCATGGGTGACGAAATTATCCGCTATGATGACTCCGAATGGCCTGGAGGGAGAAAAAAGCGGTACGACCACGAAGCTTTCTTCGCCGAGAAGAGTAATGAGATCAGTGGGAACGGGCAATGGTTCTTGGGCTTCCTTTTCTTTGTGTGTCCTTTTTTCAAGAACATCCGGCGTTGAATACCCCTCGCGAGCATCCCTGACTCTGCGCTCAACCGGAACGGGTACGGAGCCGTTTTCCTTAAAAACTTTGATACTTCTGCGTTCATGGGCGGATTTTATCAATATACTGCTTGTGTCGGCAGCATCGACGTGGAGCCTTTTAACGGTCCTGTTAATTTCAGTGTACTCATCGTTTATGGATTTCTTCAAATTTTGCACAATGTCAAAAAAATTAAGGCGCTTTTCTTTGATTTCTTTCCATATATGCTGCGCATCAGCCCTTTGATCAGGACCGATTGCCATTCGCCCGTTCAGGAAGGTGTTCTTATCATCAAACATCGCCAAGAAAGCCCTGTTGAACCGTAGTCCTTCCGCAGCAGTTATTCCTACTAATACCGCACGAAGTATCTCATCAAGCTCCACGGTGCTCAGATAGGCGGTATTCATTTTAACCGAAAGCTGATGGAGCATGTTGATCCGGAAATGGGCCTTTTCCAGGTCTTCCTGGTATTTCCGGTTCTCAAAAATGAGGCGCCTTTTTTCAAGGGTTTTTCGAACTACAAAAAGGATCTCATTAAACTCGGCCGGTTTGGTTAAATAATCGTCAGCCCCTTTCCGGATGCACTCCAGAGCGACCTGCAGATCAGCAACCCCGGTGAGCATGACAATACTTGTGTCGGGATAATTTTCAACAATGGTGGGAAGAAGGGACAAACCGTCCGAATCCGGCAGACCTATATCCAGAAGAATCAAAGCAACATTACGGGTGGGCAATATGTGCATCAATTCTCCCGCACTATCGGCCTCAATTACCGCCAGTCCTTGCTCCTGGAGGAAAAGACATAAGGGCTCCCTGACAGCGGCATCATCATCAACAATGATGACCACTTCATCGTGGGCCAACAATAGATTCATTGACAGGGAGACATGGCGCTGGAATCCCGAGACAGCTGTTACCATATAATTACATTCAAATAATAATTTTCGTGTTCATCCCAATCCTGGGGATGTTTCCTAAAAATACTATCATACAGTGATTGCCTGTTTGTCAATCAATGCTTTGCTTTACTCCTTGAAGCAAAATATGTATATCTTCTCCTGTCTTTTTTATCAGTACTTTTTTTACCTCATGTCCAGGATAGTTTGATTTTCCGGCGCCAATACATAATAATCGAACAGTTTGTGCAGGTTCATAATCATGTAAAGTACTCCGGAATTAATTTTTTCCATCCATACCAAACAAAAATGAAGCAGGAAAATACTCAAGGTAACAAAGCAGAATACGCGCTGATAGTCTCTCTCCTTGCCTTAATCATTCCAATTATCCTGCTCATTGCCCGGTCCCATGACGATAACAGACTTACCAGCTGGCAATGGGTATTTGCCAATCCAGACCATGTGCAATTCATCGGCCTGTTATTCATTGCCGTTTTGTTTGCCAATATTTTTGCTCGATTTTCCTTATATGAAAATAAACCGTTGGTTCTTTTTTCCATCTCCTTTCTGCTGGCATCTCTTTTCTGGCAGGAACCCGAAGTCATCGTTGACGTATCGAGGTACTTCAGCCAAGCCAAATTTTTCAAACTGTTCGGTGCTCCTCATTTTTCCGCGGAATGGGGCAGAGAAATATTTTCCTGGACTGATATGCCTCTTATACCGTTCCTTTACGGCACATTCTTTAAACTCTTTGGCGAAAAACGCATTGTCATTCAAATTGTAAACTCCATTTTTTTCTCCGGCACGGTGGTACTCACATATTCTTTCGGCAAAACCCTCTGGGACGAGGAACTGGGTTTTTTCGCTGGTCTACTGTTGCTCGCCTTCCCCTATCTTTTTACCCAGGTCCCCTTAATGCTTACGGATGTGCCGACTATGTTTTTTCTCATGCTGGCTTGTTATTTGTATTGCAAAGCCCTCAGGGGAAATGGACCTCTCTGGATACTGCTTTCTTCCCTCTCCCTTTTCCTTGTGTTTGTGACGAAATACTCTACCTGGTTGTTTCTCACTCTCATTCCCATAATCTTTTTTGTCTATAGTATACGATATCCCTTAAAACCTGTGTTCATACGGACCACTGTCATTGCCGCTCTTTCCCTTACTTTTATTACCATTTTTCTGTTTTTCAATTATGAAACGGTTTCCCAACAGATGGCCCTATTGCTTAATTATCAAAAGCCAGGGCTGAAACGTTGGGGCGAAAGCTATATCTCGACCTTTCTTTTTCAGATCCACCCTTTTATCACCTTCGCGGCTGTTGCATCTCTGTTCATGGCAATCATAAAAAAGGACCTGCGTTATATTATCATCAGCTTTCTCGTTCTATTACTCATTTTCATGCAAATAAAACGAATCCGTTATACCTTGCCCCTTTTTCCATTTGTCGCCCTCATGGCAGCCTATGGGATCAAGGCGATCAAATGGAAAGAGGTACAAAAAATTGTTGTATTCTGTGCGGTCAATACCTCCATCGTAATCGCCCTTTTTGGCTTTTTACCATTTTTACAGGGTATGAGTGCGACAAACCTCAAAGATGCCGGTGTATTCCTCGATTCCCTCAATATTACCCATGCCTATCTTGCGCCTCTTCCGCAGCATAATCCTGTCTTGAGTCTCAATACCTCGCTGCCTATCCTTGATCTCTACACGAAAAGGGAATTGCTTTATATTAAGACCGAGGATGAAACGCCAAACTTTGCAAAATATGAAAAATCTTCCTTGCGCTTTACCTGGGAATATCCAATACCAGAGTTCTACATCCCATCAACAGATGCCGTGAATGATTCATCCGCCTTGGTGGTGGTCTCCTCTGAAGAAAACCAAGCCCTGCCAGCCCGTATCTTTGCATTAGCCTCTCAATATAAGCATTTAAAGGTATTTGACCGGAACACCGGGATCTTCAGGCACAAAACCTTAGTAACTATTTATTATTGAGGTTTCTTATTACCGAGGTTTGCTAACAGGACATTCCTGCAAGATCATCCGTCTTGCAAATTCTTCTTTTCTGTTTTTTGAACAACTCTCATTTCGGTTTTAAAACAACTCCTTGCAAGTACCACAAAGTGGTGTTAAAAAGTATGTTTAAATCAGGAGCTTCTATTCAAGATTTTCCTCTAAAATAAAGGGATTCACGAGGTTTTTGACCGGGAAAAGGCCAACACATTTTTTCTTGACAATTAGAATATGACAAATTATACAACGAAAATTACAAATGAATAGTTGTTCATTTTTTGCTTAACTACAGTCCGGTACAAATATTTGTCAGAAATTACATGAAAATTCTGACAAATTGTAATGGGGAGCATGGGGGCGACATAATTTAAGGTTGAGTAGAGGGGCCATTTGCTGCTGAGCCCAAAATACATGTTGCATGGTTTTTAAGAGTCATTTTTTTGAGGGAGGTAGAAAGAGCATGGAGGAAAAAAGGAACACTATGTGGGCGTATATAATTACCGGCGCCCTCATCCTTGTAAGCTTGATTTATTGGTCGGTAGATGTTTATTACACCTACCTCATCGTGTACATCTGGTTTGGCTTTACCTATGGCATGATGCTGCAGTATGGCAGGTTCTGTTTTGCTTCCGCCTCGAGGGACTTATTTGCTGCGGGCGTTCCCAGGATGGCGGTGGGAATCCTCATTGCCTTGATTTTTTTCAGCCTTGTTCAGGCAACGCTCGACACCGCAAGAATGAGCACCTTCCATGCTGCTCCATTTGGCATCCATATGCTTATATCAGGGTCAGTATTCGGTGTCGGAATGGTCTTTGCCGGCGGTTGTGCCTCAGGCTCCCTATATAAAGTGGGCGAGGGCAACATGACCTCTCTGCTGGCCGTAATCTTCGGCCTTTGTCTTGGCCAGGCGATTTTTGTCGATGTCGGCGGAATTTTCAACAACTTAATGCCGCAATCTTGGCATGAGAAAGCCCTGCAGACCAAGGCCGCCATTTTAAACGCCAGCGGGGTCGACATCCCAATCAACTCCTGGTTTGATAATTATCTGGTAGGGTATGTCTGGAACCAACCGCAATTCACCATTGCCAAGATCATTTCAGGCGGCCGTCCTGAGCCGATTCATTATTTTATTGGCAATTCCTTCATTAATTCTATTCTGCCTGCCATAATTATCATGGCCATCATTTACTATTTCTATCCGCGCAAGGTCTTCATCAAAAAGCGTAAAAAGGCCCTCAAAAAGGAAGGAAAAGAACCAACTACCGGATTTGGTGACGAAATCGCCGGAGTCTGGAATATGATCACCGCATCAAAGAGGACAAGTTTGATGGGTATTCTCGTTGGTCTTACTGCCGGACTTCATATCTTAGCCATGAAGGGTATGCAGAATAAATTCGGCGTTACCAACTTTGGACATCTTCTCAAGAGAATGGGTTTCAATGCTGATGTCAGTTTAAAAGGTACGGTTTTTGATCCCGGTTACTGGTATATCACCAGCCAGGAAGGTCAAGTAGGTGCCTGGATCCTTGAAAAATTCGGCTGGAACATGCATGACAATATGTTCTTCGGCTATGTGAACGGTCTGCCGGAATTGTGGCGTAACCCGGCACTCTGGATGTCCCTTGGTATTATCTTCGGCGCCATGGTTATGGCCCGCTTGTCGAATGAATACAAGTTCAAGCTACCGTCATTGGAATTAGTTGTATGGGCCTTTACAGGAGGTCTGTTAATGGGCTTCGGTTCCCGACCCTCGCTCGGCTGCAACATCGGCGGATTTTTTATCCGGGCAGCCGGCGGTGATCCCAACGGCTGGGTTTATGGTACAGGTATGGTTATCGGTGCTTTTGCAGGAGTTGCAGTGTTAAACTGGTGGACCAACCGGAAAATGGCACAAGAAATGGCCGATTTTTAATAATTCTAGTAAACAAAACATAAAGGAGTCTTTATCATGGGTATGCAATTTGAAAAAACTGGTGATGGTCAATTTTCTTTGGATGTATGTGGATACGTCTGCCCCCATCCGCAAATGTATGCGAAAAAATCCCTCGAAAAAATGGAAGAAGGCGATGTTCTGACCCTTGTTTTCGACAATCCTTCCTCAAAAGAAACAATCGTCCAAATGTGCGAAGCCGCCGGCAATGAAATCCTTGAAGAAGGATCGGAGGGTGGCAAACTGATGTTGAAGATTGAAAAGGGTTGATTGATTAAATTTTCGCCTTGCGCGTTTACCTTGGGCGACGAATAATAATGACAAGCGCGCAAGACGCCAGAGAAATCTCTGGAATAGAGGAGGGAGTATGAAAACACACTTGGCAATAATCGTAATTATCTTGGTTGGTATCTTGGGTTTTATCATTGGCTACAGTGTCGCACCGACAGATGTTGACGTTGTGCGGCATGGCGCGCCCACGGTTGCCTCTTCCGGTGGTGAAGCCGGCGGCTATGGCAGTGAAGATGGCGGCTATGGTGGCGGCGGCTATGGGGCGGAATCCGGTGGTTATGGGGCAGAATCCGGCGGCTATGGCGGTGGATATGGTGCCCCGGCTGGTGGCGGGTATGGCGCTCCGGCTGCAGGTGGCTACGGCGCTCATTAAGTCGTACTTTCCGCAAAACCAGACACCCAGAATTATTTATCTGAACCTAAATTACGGGTTCAACGTTGGGGAGGATGCTATGAAAAGAATACTGATTGCGGTTGACGACACAAAAGGCACCAAAGAAATATTTAATAAAACTTTGCATGTTTGCAAATGTTTGGCACCCGAACAAATCATCCTTACATTTGTGGAAAAATTCGAAGGCAGATCCTTTCTTGAAGATTTACTTGAGGAACCTGAGCTGTCCACCCTGAAAGAAGCCCTCGAAGGGACTGAGTACAAGGAAGCCCTTGATGCCAGGGCAAATAAAGTTCTATCACATTATAAAAATTTGCTGGAAGATAGCCCACCAGTACCTCCGGTAAAAACTGATTTGCGGACAGGACATCCTGCAGAAGAAATCCTAAAGGCTGCCAAAGAAGAAAATGCAGACCTGATCATCATGGGCTCTCGCTCCAAGCGTGCTTCCTCAATTTTCATGGGAAGTGTCAGCCGTGCCGTAAGCAATATGGCGGAAGTGCCTGTTATGATTGTGAAGTAAGAGCATGGGTGCGCATATATAACGTAGAACTTACAGAACCGTTAGGTGCCTGCCCTTTCGAAACAAGAAAGATTGGCAGTCTTTACGTAATACAAGATACACCAGAAGGGCCGCCAAAAAAACAGGCGGCTCTTCTGGTTTTTTATTTTTTAGTTCATGGATACTTCCATGGCAATATTGCAGTATATTATTACGACCGCCAAGAAAGTCCCAATTTGTACCTTTGTCGGGATGGAGGGAAAAACAGGTGAACGCGTATTCGGGTTCTGAAAATAGTGAAGCGGACCATACAGTTATCCTTGGCGCCGGGTTGTCCGGTCTTGCAGCAGGGTACACCCTTACCGACGCCGGCTTGAATACTGTCATCCTGGAAAGGTCTGCTACAGTTGGCGGTCTGTCAAAAACCATTTCACACAATGGCTTTCTTTTCGATATTGGAGGCCACAGATTTCTCACCAAAAACAAAAAACTGGAAAAATTCGTGGTTGACCTGCTCGAGGACGAAGCCTTAGAGGTTTCCCGGAAGAGCAAAATTTATATGCTCAACAGGTACTTTGATTATCCTTTAAAACCCATGAACGCCTCTTGGGGCATGGGCTTGGCCACCACCAGCAGGATTATCCTCGACTACTGTAAAGAACGGTGCAAAGGGTTGCTCCGAAAGCCGGAAATCATTTCCCTGGAGGATTGGGTGGTCAACCAGTTCGGACGCAAGATGTTTGACCTCTATTTTAAGGAATACAGTGAAAAGGTCTGGGGGATAGATTGCAAAAATATCAGTCAGGAATGGGTGGCGCAAAGGATTCGGGGCCTCTCCCTGGCCAAGGCCATAAAAAATGGATTCTGCAAATTCAGTGGCCGAAATCTCCTTACCTTGTCGGACCATTTTTATTATCCAACCAAGGGAATAGGACAAATCTCTGAAAAACTTAAGGAGAGAATAAATACAGAAAATAAAGTTCTCACTGAAACTGTGGTTAAAAAAATCAATCATGACCATGGCCGAATCCGCAATGTGGTGATTAATGGTCGAGACACCGAACAGGAACTCCGAGGTAGTGACTTTGTTTCCAGTATCCCTTTAACCACGCTCATAAACCTGCTCGATCCTGCTCCACCCCCTGAGGTCTCAAATGCCGCCAATCGTCTTAAATTCCGTGATCTGGTAATCGTCACCCTGATGCTCGATCGTGACAAGGTTACTGATCTGACCTGGATGTATCTCCCTGAAAAGAAAATCCCCTTGGGCCGAATCCACGAACCGAAAAACTGGAGCCCTCACATGGCGCCTGAGGGCAAAACCCATATTGTTGCGGAGTTCTTCTGTTTTGAAGGGGACGAGATCTGGAGTGCTTCCGACCAAGCCTTGCAAAATATTACTGCCGAGCACCTTGAACGTTTAGGCTTTATAAAAAAATCGGAAGTGTCTGACTATTGTGTACTCCGCAGAACCAAGGCGTATCCTCTTTTCGAAGTCGGCTATACGGAACATTACAAAACCATTCTGAATTATTTACAGAAATTCGATAACCTGCACATTATCGGCAGAGGCGGTATGTTCAAATACTACAACATGGACCATGCCATGGAATCAGGCATTGAAATTGCCCAGAACATCATTCATGGTAGACGCCAGAAAAATCCTGCGCCCCTCCCTCTAACCATGCACGCAATTTCCGATGGCGCGCCACAGCTCAATTCTTCGACCATCTGCGAGGCTTGACCTTATGAAATGCGCCCTTGTCGTGCCGGCCTGGGTCCCTGAAGACATCTTTTCGCAAAAGACGGCCGGTTCCCAAATCAATTACTGGCAGCCTTTGGGCACCCTGTATGTTGCTGCCGCCCTGGAAAAAGCCGGTCACGAGGTCACTTTTCTTAACGGCGCTTTTCTGCGCCACAATGAAATTCTGCAAAAATTACAAACGCTACGGCCTGAATTTATCGGTTTATATTCCACAACCTTTGGATGGAATAAGGCAAAAAAAACCGCAGAGGATATCAAGAATGTTTGCAACGACAATATATTTATCGCCGTTGGCGGGCCCTATCCTATAGCTCTTCAGGAAAAATGCCTTGAAGATTGCCGATGGATCGATGCGGTGGTTACTGGAGAAGGGGAATACACCGCCGTTGAAATGGTAGAGAAGCTTTCTCGGAATGAAACGCTTGCCGGAGTTCAGGGCGTTGTTTTTCGCCATGAAGGTACCGTACTAAAAAATGAACCAAGACCTTTGATTATTGATCTCGATTCTCTTCCTTTCCCGGCCAGAGAACTCCTTGGTGATGAGAACCAATATATTCCCCCGCCAGCGACATATAAAAGAAAGCCCGTCGCAGTCATAATGACCGCGAGGGGCTGTAACCGCAGGTGCCTTTACTGCTTTCAGATTGATAAATCAAGGAAAAGCGGCGTACGCTTCAGAAGCGTGGACAATGTCCTGCAGGAAATTGAACTTTGCCTGGCTCAGGGGTATAAGGAAATTAAGTTCATTGACGATACTCTGGCGGCAGATTACGACAGGGCTATGGCAATTGCCACGGAAATAAGGGCCCGCAAGCTGGATTTTACCTGGTTTGCCTCCGCCTGCGTGAACCAGGTGGACAAACCGCTTTTGCAGGCCTTTAAGGATGCCGGATGCTGGGCAATACTCATGGGGGCGGAAAGCGGTGTCCAGAAAAATTTAAACACTATTAAAAAAGGCATAACCCTCGGCCAGGTTCGCAAGGCGGTGAGAGCAGCAAAAGAAGTGGGGATAACTGTTTATACTCCCTTTATTTTCGGGATACCCGGGGAAACATTTGCAGATGGTTTGAAGACTATTGAATTTGCCTGTGAACTTGACCCGGACATTGCCAATTTCCATGCGCTTACGCCCTTTCCTGGCACTGTTCTTTACGATAATATTGAAAAATACGGAAGCATGTCTGATGAGCTTTCCGACTTTTCTTACCAGGGGGCTGCGTTTATCCCTTACAGCATGACCCGGGAAGAAATCACCCAACTCCGGCAGCTGGCCCTCAGGAGGTTTTATTCACGGCCGCGGTTTCTTGCCAAAAGGCTCTTTGCAATGAGAAGCGTCAATGATCTCAAAGCATCCCTTATAGGCCTCAAAAGCCTTTTCTGGCTTCTGGTCAGACGCGATCTCTTCCAGAAGGGCAATTAAGGCGCCATCCTGCCGACCTGCATATATTCCTGCAGTAATTTTCCATATAATCTTGGATTAAAGAGAATGTTGGTCATGACATAACATTCGTGGGAGCAGAAACAGCCTGTTTGCCGGATTGTTCTGATGAGTTCTTTAGAGTGGTCTGATCCCAACAGCGTGTTCATGTCATAGTTACATTCTTTTACATTGCCAAGCCGCAATGCAAAAGACTCGCAAGGATACACATCTCCGGATTCGGATAGAACCACATTGAGTTTCCCGGCAAAACAGTCCATCTGTTTTTTATTTTCAGTATTGGTTTTGAAAATCAGGTTCCGTTGTAAAATGTCCTGGGCCGCTTTCAGTTTAGCGCCGTTGAAACGGTATGTGCGAGCCTGTCTTTTTTTCAGGTTTTTTTCAAGTTTTTTAATGGCACTATGATATTTCGCAAGATCAACCTCTTTGAGTGTTTTATCAGAAACACTCCCTCTGATCAGCGAAACCGTATGGGTTTCTATTCCCTCAAGGCCTTCTACGAAATCTATCAGCCCATCCACCTGATCC
Source organism: uncultured Desulfobulbaceae bacterium (assembly GCA_945787445.1). Lineage (GTDB taxonomy): Bacteria > Desulfobacterota > Desulfobulbia > Desulfobulbales > CALZHT01 > CALZHT01. The sequence continues at coordinate 24,143 of CALZHT010000005.1, read as the reverse complement.
TGGTTTTGGCTGCAGAAAACAGTATTGATGCCGAGATCAAAATTAGCATGTTTTTTAAGTAATGGCCTCAGGGCCTCATAGGTTGCCAGCGTCTTTTTAAAGCTGCCGCGGACCCCTCTGATCCCGTCATGGATCGCCTCATTCCCATCCAGTGAAAGTTTAACCACAATGCTGCTTTTTGGACATTGTTCAATTATTTGCTCCATCTTCTCTGAGATGATGCTGGTCAATAAGCCATTGGTAGGAAAAAGAATAATCGCCGGGCGGTTATGCCGATAAAAAACCTCGGTAATTTCGGCAATATCATGGCGCAGAAATATTTCTCCGCCTGAAAAGGCAAGCCACAAAAGATTCCCCATGGAAGCTGAAATTTTGGTGATTTCATCCAAATTGAGTTCAGATGTTTCTGAAGGTTTCTCTTCTGAGAGGTAAAAACAGAAAGGACAACGGGCATTACATCTTCGGGTAAGAAAGAAGGTGAGCTGGATGGGGCGCCGCTTCCATAATATGGAACCGACATGTCGGAAAGGAGAATAATTCATGGCCCGTTTCCTTTAAAGTGTCGGTAGATGCCGCAAACACTGCCAAATCCAACAGCCAAAGGGTAAACCAACATATAATAGCATGAGGCGCAAAGGCTGAATGAAAATCCTTGCGCATCATAAAATGCCCGTAATAATCGCCTGCTGACAAGACTGTTGCCAATGATCACCAGCGGGGCGGCAAGTGCCGCTGTCCATGATTGCGTGCTAATTCCCGCCATAAGGATACACGCGGTGACGACGAAAGATAGTACGTTGTATTTCAACTCCACGGAGGCCGTACCCGAATCGACAAACAAATCCTTATTCCCCATGGAATATTGGGCCCAATATTTTGATTTTCGCACTGCATTCCGCATGGATTTCCAGAAGGTAAAATTGAATATATGCTGAACCAATATGTCCGGATTCATCACTAATGTATACCCCGCCCTTCGTAATCGATGACTGAACGCAACGTCTTCGAGAATCGGCATGAAATCCTCAGGAAAGCCTCCAGCCTTCTTGAATGTTCCGGATGCAATTACCATGGCATGGGTGGCGATATAATCAGGATTAAACAATTTTTTTGTTTCGGAATAATTAATAAAAACCGATTGGAACACACTATAAAAACTGCGGTCATAAGGTAGTTTTGTGTAGGTGCCGCCAATGATCGTTTCAGGGTCATAGGCAGATAAAGCTTCCACGGCTTGCTTGACAGCATCCTTCATCAAGAGGCAATCGGCATCGATAAAAAAAAGGATCTCACCCCTGCTTTTTTGCGCCCCGGCATTGCGGGCTGCAGAAGCACCGGCATGGTGCGGCAGTTGAACAAGCCGGCAAGGGAACTTTCGGATAATCGTAACGGAATCATCCTCTGAACCGTCGTCAACCACGATTACCTCGAAATTTTCATAATCAGACGCAAGTGCCGCTTCAAGGCATCTTGCTATGGTTTCCCCGTTGTTTCTGTTCGGAATTATTATTGATACGAATTTAGCCACTGTAAAATAAAAGAGTCTTTATCCGATAGATTTAAGAAGGCGATTTTGCAATACGTCTGTAAATATCATTGACACATTTAAAGATCCTTGGCGATCAAATCCTCAAGCTCTGCATTGCTTATCCCTCCTAATATTGCGGCTAGAAGAGTGTGCTCAGGAGAAATGACAATTGTCAGTGGCTGCAACTTGACATGATATTTTTTGGCGAGCTCCCCTTCGGCATCAAGAATCACTGGAAACTGAACATCCAGATCCTTCATAAAATCACGAACCTCCTTCTTGGTCTGGGAAGTATTGATGTAATAAATATGCAAACCCTTTTCTTTGAAACGGTTGTAATAATTGTTAAAAACAGGAGTGTCGGCCCGGCAGAACTTGCATTCGGTGGACCAAAAACGCAAGATAACCGGCTTGCCTTTCATGTTTGCAAGTGAGACATGTTTGCCATCAATGTCTTCTGCTGTGAAAGTTGGTACAGTATCCCCGATTTTAAGTTTTTTTGCCCCATTCCCTGAGCATGCTGCCAACAAAACCACCAGAATAAAAAAAACAAAAAAAATGTTCTGCTTCATCGTCTCTCCAAACTCTTCAAATCATTTATCGCAAATGATTGATTTAATTTTTTGTTTATATTTTCAGCAAGATAGTAAAAATACCCGGCCATTATAATGTAAATTTTCGTAGTATTTTTTTGTCCCGAATTTACTGATTTATCAAAAAAATCTTTAATCTTCAATGTTGACAATCATTTTTGTGGTGTTAATATTTGTTTGTATTTTATACCACAGCGTGGTATAGACTTGAAAAAAATCTCATTTCCAGCCGTTTATATTTTTTAATAACGGGAATTGCTTTTAAACTTAAGTTTCAGAGGCATTGGAAATGAATTTTTTTTTAATACCATAAAAAAGCAACCGGGCCATTTGATTTTTCCCGGAGCAAACAAATAAATAGTTAATGGTTTCTCAAGTCAACATGAACTGTGAAAAAGGAGGTGTACGGGGAACAAATTTTTTTGGATTGTTTAATTTTTTAAGTGAATAACATTAAACGGGGAGAAATTATGAAGAAACTCATATTCACAGCAGTAGCATTGGCATTTGTAGTTGGCGGGTATCTATCATTCACAACAGTTGACTCAACAACGCCTGTTGCAGTGGCGGCTAAAAAGACCTATAACGGCACAATGTATGTTGCCGGTATGGGCGGCCATTTCGCAGTAGCAAAAGTTACTGTTGATCCCAACGACGCAAGCAACCCGATCAAGGTAAACAGCCTCGATATGCTCGATATCGGCGGCAAGACCCACCCCACCCATGACGCCAGAATCGACGTGGAAGACAACAACATCATGTACTGGTCAACTTACAAGACAGACAACAGAAAAGCGGACGGCAAACTGCACGTTGGTAAATCAGATCTCAAAACCGGTGAAGTGCTGAAAGATGTGGCCTTCAATCTGCCCAAGCGTGTGAAATGGTCAGGCGCCAATTACTGCGGTTCAGGCCAGTCTAAGACCACCTTTATGCCTGTCTCCATGGCCAACGAAGGATACGTGGATGTGTTTGATAAAGAGACCATGAAGCTGAAACATCGGGTATTCCTTGATGATCTGGGCATCAAATCCGGTGAGTCCACCTTTGCCCACGGCATCAACAGCCCTGACATGAAACACTTCCTGCTCACCCTAAACCATACCCCGGCAGGCCATCTCAAATGGACTGGCAACACCCGTCTCATTCTGCTTGACATGGCAGCTCTTGAAAACGGCAAAATGAAAAAGGTGGCCGATGCCATGATCACCGGCAAGCCGAAAGATGCGAAGGGCGGCACCATTACCTTCCGTCAGTTCTACTCACAGGACGGCAAATACATCTTTCAGTCAGGCGCTGACCGTGGGTATCTCATTGATGCCAAGACCCTCAAGGTTCTTGACGAGATCACTCCGCTACCCGGCGAAAATCATGACATTATGCCAACTCCGGACGGCAAATATGCCATCATGACCCTGCGTGAAAAAGCCAAAGACTTTGAAGGCAAGGATTCCGTTGACGGCACCCTGTTGCTTTACGATGTTGAAGCAAGGAAAACCGTGGGCAAGACAGTATCCGTCTGCTTTGCGTGCCATAAGGATGAAGGCGTAGGCAAGGCTGTTCTTTGTGGTCTTGACGGCACTTGGAACTAAGACCGGCGTCCTGATACGTAGCAAAAACTATTGAAAAGAAACGGGCATCATGTTTATACACATGATGCCCGTTTCTTTATTCTTTATTCTTTATTTTCAGCTCTTTCCAACTAATCTGACAAATACATTTTTTTATGCTGCGATTTAGTTTTTTCACCGTTTCCTTAAAAAACCTCAAAAGAAAACCGTTCAGGACGGGGGTCCTGGTTTTTGCCATCGCTCTCCTGGTCTCTCTTTTGATTTTTTCCATATCATTTACAATCAGTGTCACCTCGAGTTTGGAAAAATCTTCGGAACGCCTCGGAGCCGACCTGATTGTTGTCCCGGTCGGCGCACGTGGCAATGCGGAAGAATACCTTTTGGAAGCCAGAAACATCTCTTTCTATATGCCAAAAGGGGTTGTGGAAAAAATGAAAACAGTCAAAGGGGTCAAAAGCCTGACATACCAAACCTACCTTTCAAGCATCTCCGGCTTGTGCTGCGATATTATTCCCACCAGAATTATAGCTTTTGACCAGGACACAGACTTTATTATAAAACCTTGGCTGCTCAAGGCCATTGGCCGCAAACTGACCCAAGGCGAAGCAATTGCCGGTGCAGGCACCAGTGAAAATCTCGGCCTCGGCCTTCTGGAAGTCGAGACCACCATCTTTAACAATAGATTTAAAATTGTTGGAGAGCTGGAGGAAACCGGCACCGGACTCGATAATGCCTTGTTTATGCCGGAAGAAAACCTTGCCAGCATCATTGCCAGCGGCAAGTCCCCTCTTAAAAAAGGGCAGATCTCCATAATATTTGTCAAGCTGGAACAGGGGTATGATCCAGATTATGTAGGACGAGTCATAGAAGGAGATCACCCTGACGTTGACGTGGTTGCCCGCAGCGACATGGGCACCAGATTTCTAAGCATCCTGGCGGATATCAATAAAATTTTTACCGCCACAATTATTTTGGCGTCCATGCTCACCATTTTCCTTGTCTGGGCTATTTTCTCTGCTATAGCAAATGAACGCTCTAAGGAAATAGGCATCATGCGGGCAATCGGCGCCAACGAATCTCATATTGTAAAGCTGTTTTTCCTGGAGGTAGTGGTGGTAGCCCTTATGGGAAGTATTATAGGTGTCACCATCGGCACATATTTATCAGCCCTGCTGGCAGGAACTTTCACCCTGGTAAAGAATATATCCGTGGCGCTTACCGTTCCCGAACAAATGCTCATTGCTTGTATCGGCCTCCTTGTCGGGTCAAGCATCTGCATTTGCGGGGCATTGCTGCCCATAAACCGAATTAAACGCCTGGAACCCCTGTTGGTGATCAAAGAGGAATAAATTTGCCGCAATTAGAGCTCAAAAATCTTACCAAAAATTATACCGTAGGTGATGAGGTCATCCCTGCCATTACTGATGTTTCTTTCACTATCGAGAAGGGTGAATTCCTTTCCATTGTCGGCCACTCCGGCTCCGGGAAAACCACCTTTATTTCCATTATCGGCGGCATCCTGCGTCCCACCTCCGGCCAGGTGCTCTTTAATGGCGTTGATGTTTGCTCTCTGAACGACACGGAATTATCAGAGTATCGCAGTAAAGATATCGGTTTCATGTTTCAGTTTGCCAGCCTGCTTCCCATCTTGACTGCCGTTGAAAATGTTCTTTTGCCGGACATTTTCAGTTCAAGCAGGAACGTTACAGCCCGAAAAAAGGCCCAAGATTTTCTTGAATTGGTTGGTATCGGAGATAAGATACATGCCTACCCCTCACAACTTTCCGGCGGACAACAGCGCCGGGTGGCAATTGCCCGCGCCCTGATGAATGATCCTGAGATTATTCTTGCCGACGAACCGACAGGAGACCTGGATGAAGATACGGAGGCGGAAATTATGGCTCTTTTCAGAAAAATCAATGAGGAGAAAAAAACCACCATCCTCCTCATTACCCACAACCTTGAATTAGCCAAACAGGGAAAGAAGATTCTACGGATGAGCAAGAACAAGCTTGCTGAAGTTTGATTGATTGCGTTTTGATGAAATCGTAAAAAATACGATTTCATCGATGTGATACGTTGTAACTAGTTGAAATTACATGGCACGTTAACTGCTTTCCCCACTTTTTGCGGGATCATCATGTTTTGTTTTTACACAAAACAGTTTAGCCGACAAAAGAAAAGGCCCTTTTTAGGGCCTTTTCTTTTGTCATTTATAAAAACGGTTACCCGAATATTATTACCACCAGCAGATGGTCTGATCTGCTTCGAATGCCATATCAACCAGCTTGTCGTAATCCGGATTATCAACGTTGAGATCAAAGCTTTCGCTTTCCCTACCCTCTGAAACGATCTCAGCCAATTTCTTGACAACTTCGTTAGGTTCAGAACGATACACATTCAATATCTTCATAACAAGACACTCCTGTTTTGATGCTCGATTTATTAGCCTTCAGTGCCGTAAGGAACGATTTTGTCCATTTCCCTGAGCTTTTGCCCCAGTTCTTCGATGGAAGTCAAGGTAAGACCGTTTTTGTCCACATTAGCCTGGACATTGGTATACACATCCCCCTCCATATCCCTCACCCACTCAAGATTTTCAGCGTTATAGTCATCAAAAGGGCTCAGCTCGTTATCAATAACTGCGGCAAATGAATAATGGTTGGCAACGGAAAGCCCCAATGTTGATCTCAGGCCGTCAAGGGTATCTTTTTCATCACTGCTCGGTAAAAACATAAAAATTACTTTAGCCATGGTTATCCCCCTTCCTAGAGCGTAAAATAGCATTCATAGTCATCAACAATATGGCCATGCTGGGCTTGGGTAGACATCCTCTTTTCGTCCAGACCCTCCGGGATATCGTTGATCTTGTCAAATCCCATCTTTGAATAGCTGTCGGCACAGATGGAAACATCTGCAATTTTGCACAGCTCCGGAAATTCGGGTTCCTTGGCCAGATAGGTGCCCTTCCAGGTGAAAAATACTTTCACTTTTGAACCTTTTGCCTCGGCAGCCTTGGAAATTCCTAAGACATGCCGCCAGTTCTTTCGCGATGTCACAAAAATACCTACGCTTTTTGCCATCTTTCCCTCCCTTTCATGAATTTGCGCCGCATTAAAAATCCGTCCAATACGGCTTTTTGCCTTATTTAGGGATCAGCCTTTCTTAATATAAAATTTGAGGACCCCTTCTTCCTCTTTTACGCCAAGAAAAGCATGCCCTGACCGTTCACACCAGCCAGGCAGATCGTTTTTCGAGCCTGGATCGGTACCAACTACCTCCAGAATCTGCCCTGCAGCCATTTTGCCCATGGCCTTTTTTGTTTTCAACAGGGGCATGGGGCAACTCAAACCTCTGGTGTCCAGCGTCTCATTCGGTGCAATATCGTTTATATCCATAAGACCTCCTAACACCTTATAAATCTTAAAAATAGGTGAGATTGATTACAGTATGGAACTCTCTATACCAAGTTGCATTCAAAGAGGTAGCAAGGCCGCTAAGGAGGAGGCTCCGGAGGCGTATATGAAATACGTCGAGGAAGCCGACGACGCAGCCAACATAGTTAAAATTCGAATGCGACTTGGTATCACTTTGTGGTACCTCTTATAATTCTGTGATATCTACTCTCATAGGAATTTTTTGTCAAGGTTTTGTACTATATCCCCCTGACTCTCGCATAACCCATGGAAAGTCAATCGCAAAAATGCATAGCCATCCATAGTGACAGTCTGTCATGAGGTAATTAGAGAACAAGCTAATTACAAGTAAAAAAATGTGGGAATCAGAAGGTACTCAGGCCTTGATGCTTTCTTCCTCCAATAAAGTATCAATGAAGCGCAAAAGAAAGTCCCGCTGATCAGGTGAAGCATACGCAATACAAGAGCAATGCAGGTTGGTGGGGCTTCTGACCAGAAACTCAAAGGATACCGTATTATCGCCGGTTTCAATGCAAAAATAAAAGGGCCCGCATCCCGGATGCTCATATTGCACTGGACCGAGAAGGTCTTCCGGAATTTCCAGCAAATACATGCCGTTGATGGGCCCTGGCTTGACCGTTCTTTTCAAATAGCTTTCAATGTTGTCCCTTTCCTCTTTGGAAAGTTCATCGATCAGAAATTGTCGCATCTTTATCATTCAGGCCTTTTGGCCAGATCCTTGCGTATTTCCGAAATCTTTTTCTGGAATTGGTCTACATACTGTGCCAAGACGTTCTCGGATTCGATGACATAGGGAGTGATCACCATCATAAGCTCGGTGCGGTCGGTGGTTTCTTTATGGAATTTAAAAAGCCAACCCAAGATAGGAATGTCCATGAGAATTGGCACACCGCTAGTGCCTTTATCGACGCTCTTGTCGATCAATCCGCCCATGAGAATAGATTGTCCGTCTTTAACTGCCAGCTTGGTCTTGAGTAGCCGGTTAAAGATAGTGGGTGAATCAATGCCGGACGTTTGACCGGCCTCCTGCGCTTCGCTGACCTCTTGCTCAATATCAAGGATGATAATCCCGTTATAGTTGATCCTCGGCGTCACGGTTAATATCACCCCGGTGTCCCGGTATTGGATGGTTCTAGTATCTTGGCCGCCGGTATCGGTGTTTATAGATTCCGAGGTGGAAATTGGCACTTCCTGTCCTACATTGACGGTAGCGGATTCGTTGTTTAACACCATGACCTGTGGCGAGGAGAGGATGGAAATATCATTATCGCTGGCTATGGTGCTAAACAGCCCGGCAATTTCGCCGGCGCTGTCAATTACGGAGTAGGAAAAACCGGAAATGGAACCACTCACCTGGGAAACGCCGTCAAAGCCGGTTCTCCATTCCTGCTCGTAGTTCGATTCATTGATCTTCAGATCCTGGTTATGGAGGGTCCACTCTATGCCCATTTCCCATGAATCGGACAGGGTCACTTCAGCGACAATGACCTCGATCAGCACCTGGCGCGGCAGATTATCGAGCCTCTCCAGCAGCTTCATGATCCTGCTGTAATCAGCAGGCAGGGCGCGGATCAGGATGACATTGCGGCCGTCGTCCGGCAGGAGAAGAGGCTCGCCGGCAAAACGCAAGGTGGATTTCGATTCACTGGCCGTGCCCAGTTTGGATGGTATCTTTTTTGGTGCCGGTTTCCTGGCAGCAGCGGTGGTTCTTTGGCCTGCCGCTGTAGTGGCAGACTTCTCTCTGCTGGTTTTGCTCTTCGCTTTGCCGGTAGCAGCGGTAGAATCCCCATTTATGACGTTGTTCACCAGTTCCGCCAGTTCCGAAGCGACCGAATTACGCACATTATAAATATAAATATTGTCTCTGCCCTCAAGCGGCACATTATCCAGTTCCTCCACCCACTTTACCGTGTTGTTGAGCAAGAACTCGTTATTACTCATGATCAACAGGGAATTCACGCGCTCCAACGGCAGCACCGATACCCCCTGATGGTCGTTTTTATTCACCCCCATGGTGGTGAGGATCTCCATCAATTCGTCGCGCAGGGTGAACAACGGCGCCTTATCCACCCTGATCAATCTGACCTTGAGACTGGTCAACGGTGAGATATCAATGTTGGCCAGGACATTTAAGGCGGCGAGGACGTTCGCCTCATAATCAAGCAAGATCAAGGTGTTTTGCGCGTCAAGGTTAAAGGCCGAACCCTGTTTGGAAAGATACGGTTCAATCAGGGTTATTGCTTCTCCCGATGCCATATATGATATGGGAACCACCTGCATGATCACCTTGGCGGAGCCGTCCAGATCCTTGATGGCGTCAGGTCCCAGAAAACTCTGCGCCATCGGTTTTTCGGCAAGAGAAATAAAGCTGTACCCCCCTTCCTGCCGGATATCCAGGCCATTGATATTGAGGATCTTCTTGAATATTGAAAAGAGCTGATTTTTGGGGATTTTCTTGCCCGACCGGATGTTGACCACCCCTTTTACGGCAGGATCAATGATATAATTCAGATCAAGTATTTCGGAAATGACCTGGATGACTTCATAGATATCGGCATTATCGAAATTGAGCAAAACGCCCTCGCCTTCAGCCGCAACCTTGGAATCCGCTGTCGGGGGCGCGGCGAGCTTCTGCAGATAGGGATTTGGCGGACTCTCCTTAACAGAAAGGTCTTTCATTTTTGCCCCCGGTTCTTTTTCAACCTTGTCAACAGGCTCTGCCTCATCGATTACAGCGCTGAGTTCTTTAGCTTTTGTAATCTGCTCCTTTGCTGCGGCTACGTCCACCCAAGTCTCCGGCAGTCGATCCGGTTCTTGTGTTAATGCTGCACACCCGCTTATTGATAAAAGCAAAACAAGCACTAATAGATAAAGTAGCCTTGATTTCATTCTCCTGAGCTGCATGGATCACCTTCCCCAATCAAAAGATTAAAGCGTACCCTTGTCTTGATTACCTATCTGGATACAACCTGTAATCGGTATATTTAAAAAATTTCCATCTCATATGAGGTAATTACTGCAAAATTTTCTATAATTATCACTCGTTATCACCACCAGTACTGGGAGCCGCTCGTCTCCTGCTGGTGGGCCTGCGAGGCAGTGGGGGCACCGGCGTGGTTTTCTTCACCTTCCCTGAAACCGTTTGGCCGGGGTGGCCGGCCGGCTGCCTTGCGCGAACAGCTTGTCCTGCCCGTTGCTGAGGTTTAGGAGTACCGGCAGGCTTTTTTGCCCTCGCTTTTCCACCCTTGGCAACGGCCTTCTGCCGAGGCCTAGCAGGCTTCGCCAAAACTTTTGGTGGGGCCAGCCTCTTTTTATTTGGATCATAGAGAAATTTCTCAATCCTATCTCCATCCCCTTCAAACGCAATTCTGTCGGGCTCTATTTCAGCAACTTTCATGCCGCCGAATGTATCGCCTAGCTGCAAAGTTGCCTGTTCCATAGCACTGCCGGCCCTTTGTGGTTTTCTTTTAGCTCTGCCGGCCCGGGCTGGTCTTTCCCTCTTCGTGGGCTGATATTTTGAATAAGACACAATCGCCTTTTTCACCTTCCCGCCGATAATAGACCCGACATAATTGACTGTAGCAAAATCAACATCATCGGCAATCCCTATGCCAGTCTCAGGCTCCTCCTCAGCAATTTCTTCCTCAAGTTCCAGGTTGCGCTCTTCATTGAACAAATAGTTTTTGCTCAAATCCGGTAAAATTTCCGGCACGGCCGGATAAAAACGTTCACTAATTGGCAGAGGCATGGTTGACGATCTGGAAACTTCCGCCACAGTTGTTTCCAGATCGTTTTCATTCTCCCAGATATTGACCGTGCCCCGCACAAGAAAAAAAAGCGAAACAATAAGACCTATTATAATGGATATTCTTACCATAATATTTTTCTTTCAAATTCTCCAAGTATCCCAACGGGTCAGGCTACTCTGTAAAATCCCTTAAGTTCAAGAAAAATTTTTAAATCCTTCTGCCTGGAGGCATGGAGGGCAAAGCTTTCAATTTTCATCAATTTATTAGAATTATAAAGGTCTGCCATGAAACTCACAAAATCGTTCAAATTACCGGTAAGCCTGGCTTTGATAACCAGTTCCTGGAAATCTCTCTTCTTCTCCTCAGACTTTACGCTCTGCATCACCGGACGAATGGATACGACTTCCAGCCCTGCTTCCGATATTTTTTCCTGCAGCATTATCTGAATGGCGGAGGCGATTTCTTCTTCCGATTCTCCGGTAAAGAAATATCCATCAATTCGTTTTTTCTGTTTCTCCTGTTGAGCGACCCGCGCCTTGAGGCCGTCCAGGTCACGAACCGCAATGCGATACTTCTCGAGGAGCGCGCCATTTTCGACAATTTTCTCTTGCTGCTCTGCATAGTGGCCAAGTGTATAGCGGACAACATTCAACCCGACAAGCACGATAACGACTATCAGAAGAGCCTGTTTGGTGCGATAACGCTCCAGCAGCTGCAATATATGTCTCATGGCACGTTCGTCTCCATGTGAAAATAGGTTCTATTTCTTCTGCGGGTGGTTGATTTTAATTTAGTGTCTCCGACACTTTGCATTTTAGTAGTGAGATCCCCGATATTTTCAGTATATCCCAGGAGTCGTATCTCCGTTTGCCCCCTTTCCATCCGGAGCTGCTCAAGATAGGACTCTGGCGGCAACTCCTTAGTTAATTGGACCAGGAGATTAATGAGATCAATATTTTCAAAATTTTCAAACCCTTCAAGGGAAGCCAAGAGGTTCTTTTCTTCCTCACGCAGCCCGGTCACTTCCCGGACCTTGGGCATAATTTGCGCAATTTCATCCTCCTGCTTCCTTATCTCTGACTGTAAATGGATTTCCTTAAAGGCAGCCATGCCTAATATTCCAATAATATTTACTATAACCAGAGCGGCAATGATAAATTTAAGAACATCAGGCCTTCTGAACTCTGCAGGCAGCATATTAAAATCTTTGAAAACCGGCTTCTGTGCCTTAAGTTTTGCCGCAGCAAGGAAAGAACTGCCTCGGGGTGGTTCTACGTGATAAATGTTTTTTGTGCCGTGTATTTCTGCAAGTTCTGCAAAGGAAGGTACCATGTTCATGAGCTTTCTATCGTCCAAACGGTTGCCGGAAAATATCAGAACCTTGGAAAGCCGGCCGGGGATAACGAGAACCCACTTGTTTTTTTTGTCTTTCACGGTCACAAACCGCTGGCTTTCGGGAAATAATCCCATGATAGAGTAGCCCGCTACTGCCACCTGTTGCAGATATCCCTGGATAACAGGGCTTTGCACGGCATACAAACATACCAGGTAATCGTTTCCCTCAGCTTTGGTGGTAAAGCTGTATATCATTGTATCGGCATCGAATGGAGTGAGCTGGCTTATTTGAAAATTGATTGCCGTCTTCAGATCCGTAGTTTTGATGGGAAGTTTGAATGATTTAAAAAAGAGAAGCTCTTCAGAAATAAAAAAAACAACCGAGGTCGGATTTATACCATTTTTTTGGCAGAAAAGGACCAAATGGTCACCAAGGGAAGATTCCTTGCCACTGACAAACTCGGTCTCAATGTCGGCAGCAGGGTAGCTGATGTTGACCCAATCTCCATGGATTACTATTTCGAGGACGTTTTTCATGTCTGACTTTCTTTCCAGGATTTCAACTTATAATTTTGCCGTGCGCCTGATCCTGCCGTTTCTATCAAAACAGAGAGTCTGGTAGAAGGTTCCTGTTTTTCTTCCTCCGGTTCAGCGATAGTATCAGGGCTGAAAACCGCTTCTGCCATGGCAACAACCGTATAGAACTTGCTGCTTCCTGATCGTCTTATAAAATTCCGGAGTATACCGTACCGCTCATCTCCTAAAATCTGCATGATATCTGCATCATCGACAATTCCATCAAGTTCTTTGGCTTCCCGGTAGGCTTGCTTTTTTTCCTCGTCACCCTCCACCAAAAAATCAAGCATTGCCGGCGATAAACTGTCGAAATTTATCTTTCCAGGCCTGTTATTAACCGTAAAAACATCTTCAGGCATAAACTTGCCGGCCAGGGGTTCAGTGCCGTGTACCAGAAAAAACTCCGCCGGCTCTTCAATGGGCCCGTTTCTGGGCTCATAAGGAACTTCAAGGTCCTGATAAGTGTCACGTTCAGCACCATTTAAACGATGCAGGTTGTCACTGTCGCGCCAGTCTTCCAGTGAATCCAATACAACTTCAATATCTTCAGGTTCCAGTCCGTGATATTCCAAAAACATCTCCAGGAGGCGGCGGGGCGCGCGGTTCAAATCTATTTTACCAGATTCACTAACCACATAATACCGTATTTTCCCTTTTGCCAAAGAGGTTTCTTCATAAATATAGCCCTCATAAAAGGTTTCATATTGCTCATCTTCCCACTCGACAGGCTTATCAAGCTTCCTGAAAAGCGCCAGGTTGATACCGGCCTCGGCAAGAAAATATTCGATAGCTCTTTTTTTCGAATTGAAGGCAATCTTCAGTTCCGACCGCACCTGCAGCATGAGCTGAGATGCGAGAAAGCTTATGAGCAGCATCAAAACAATCACTATAAGCAGGGCAAAACCTCGGCGCCCTTTGCGACCGGATAGAACAACCGGGGCAGAGCTACGATTTAGAAATTTTTTATACAACGTATTATCCTGGCGCATATTTTCCAAATTTTTTGCTCGAAAAAATTAACCCGCCATTACAATTCTTCCAGCTTCAAAGTCTCAAAATCACCGTCAATGCTGCGCACCGGCATGAGTCGGTATTTATAGCGTCCTTTTAAAAAGGGCTCATCATCTTCCACCAATACTTCGGATTCTTCCTCATCCTCTTGCGGGTCAAGTTGTTGTTCAAAGGCGAGCATGCTTTCAAAATAGTGGTTTCTGCTCTTTTCAATTCTAACTATATACCTCATGGATACTGAGAAGTTCTCCAATATAGCAACATAGGCAAAGCCCAGGATGATCACCGCCACCAGCACCTCAATAAGGGTGAAGCCTTTTTCAGTTTTCCTGAAAGGTTTCCTCTTTACTCCCTTGAGGCTGAAATTTACCAGTATATTATTAGTCTCCTGCTGTTTCTTCATAAATTTTCGGGGTAAATTCGTATATGGTATCGTCAAAGCCCACCTGCAGAACTATTGTCTCCGGATCATAGAAAAGAGAGAAACCTTCGCCAACCTCTGCAAGGGCAATCATATCTTCAAAATCAGGGACAAAATCCTCATCATAGTCGGGATTATAAAAATCAATCATTTCGGTATAATACAGAACATTATCCCCTGGATTAAAACGATACATGGCAAAAACCAAACCACTTGCCCGGTAAATGATTGGGACCCGAGTCTGGATTTTAAGGGTATCATCTTCAAAAAAAATCTGGGGCTCCCTTTTTCTTGCATCAAACCGGGCACTCCTGATCTGTCTATATAATAAAGAAAAAAGCCCATGTTCACGGCTCATGGCCACAATTTTTTTTGAACCTTTTTCAGAAAAACGAATCCCCACATTCAGGGCGGAATAAATCATGGTCGATATTATCCCTAAAAGCACGATGGCCACCAGCAGCTCAAATAACGTCACCCCCCGCGAAGAAGCTAAAGGTGTCCTGGCAAGAACGGCAAGAGGCCGTTTCGCTTTTTCCCTTACCACCAAACGACATAAACAACCCTTGGCGAATAGCAGAAAGGAGGGGGTCACATACCCTTCGGGCGAAAAAACAATCTCATCCGGGTGGCTCTCCAGCCTATCCTCCTCACTCATTTCCACAGGAATATTCTTTTGCACCGCCCCCTCAAGTATGAAACGTGTCTCGAAATCACCTTCAACCTCTAAGCTGACCCGAACCTCCCGTCCCTTGGTCACCGCCATCAACCGTGCATAGCGCAGGGCTGACATAATGCTCTGCACCTGTTTGCGCATGGCCAGACTGTCCAGAAAGCGACCGGTAGCTGGAGCGACAAGGCCTGCCAAAACCGCAAGCAGAATCAGAACCACGAAAATTTCCAGCAGCGAAAATCCCCGCTTGCCGCCTGAGAGTTCTTTTTTACGGCACCCTCTTTTGTTAAGCAGCGCTGGATATGTTCCTCCGGCAACAGTGTCCATCCTTATCCTGCTATTTCGTTAATACTGAGGATTACGGAAAGCATGGAAATAACGACAAAGCCGGCAACCACTGCAATGATAAGGATAAAGAGCGGTTCAATAATCGAAATTATTCTTTTTATTCTGACCCGTAATTCCTGTTCATAGTGATCGGCAATCTGACCGCAGACAAGTCCTACCTGACCGGACTCCTCGCCCAGAGACAACAGATCGGCGGCAAGATCCGGCAACAATCCTTTGCCTTTCAAACGTTCCCCTACCTGGCGTCCTTCTTTAAGCGCCTCAGTGGCTTGCCCCAAAAGACGTTGATATTCGCGGTTGCTCGCCACCCCGGTGCTGATTTTTAATGCGGTTGCCAGGTGCACTCCATTCTCCACCAGGACCTGCAAGGTCCTGAAGATCCTGGTGGTCTCAAGGTCCCTTACAAAAGAGGAAAGCAGGGGCCAACGGATAACCTGGCGGTCGAAAAACATTTTACCGCCTTCGGTGCGCAGGAAAAAAATGAGCCCAACTGGGGGAGCCAGGATTACAAGCAAAGAAATAATGATGTTGTTACTTATCACCTTTGCCAGCTTCATCATAAATTGCACATGGAATGGGAGTTGCCGTCCCATGCCTTCAAAGAGTATCTCGAATCGCGGCAAAATAGTGGTCAGTAAAATAATGATTGCTAGAAAGCCCACGGCAATGAGGATGGCCGGATAGATGGAAGCGGAAACTATATATTGCTTGAGGTCCTGGAAGGCAGACTGATACTGGGAAATCCTGGTGAGCATTGCCGGCAGAATGCCGCCCTCTTCCCCTGCTTTGGCGATGTTAACGTACATGGGCGAGAAATATTTCGGGTAATCGGCCAGGGCCTGGGAAAAGGACTTGCCCTCTTTGAGCTTTTTCTCTATTTCTGCGGTAAAATCTTTAAAGGCCGGCTTGTTACTATGCTGCTTCATAATGCGCAGGGCGCCGTCCAGCGAGAGGCCGGCCTTAAGCAGCAGGGAGATCTGGTTGGTAAAAAACGATATATCCGCCTTGGTTATCTTGTGCTGGCCGATTTTTTCAAAGGAAAAAACATGCTTCCGGGGTTCATTGTAGCGCCGGATATCAAGAGGCTTGAGTCCTTGCAGCATGAGGCGCCTGGCCACTGATCCCTGATCGGTATCTTCCAAGATGCCTTCCTTGATGGAATTATCTGCTTCAAGCGCCTGATACTTAAACAGTCCCACTTTCCGTCCCCCTGCAGACCCGCACAACTTCAGAGAAGGTGGTTATGCCCCGTTTGACCTTTTCCAGCCCGTCTGCAAACATGGTCTTAAAGCCTTGCTCTTCCGCGACTTTTCTGAGTTCAATGAGGTCATACTCCTTGGAAATAGCCCGGTTGATGGCATCATCCATTACCAGGAACTCGTAAAGGCCGATACGGCCGGAATAACCTGAACCACTGCAATCAGGGCAGCCCTTCCCTTCATACATGTTGAAATCTTCTCCTCCAGGCTTGTACCCGAGAAGTTCTGAAATGGGACCGCGTTGTTCCTTACATGAGTCGCATATCCTCCGCACCAGACGCTGGGCCAAAATCCCCCGCAGGGAAGAAACCAACAGAAAACGCTCAACACCGATGTCTATCATACGGTAAATAGCTGACACGGCATCGTTGGTATGCAGCGTACTGAATACCGTGTGACCGGTAAGTGAAGACTGTACCGCAATTTCAGCAGTTTCAAGGTCTCGTATCTCACCAATCATGATCACGTCGGGATCCTGCCGGACTATGGATCGCAACCCTTTGGCAAACGTCAATTCGATCTCAGGCCGTACCTGTATCTGATTAATACCGTGCAGCTGGTATTCCACCGGGTCCTCGATCGTAATAATTTTGTTATTCCCGGAATTTATTTGGTTCAGCGCACAGTACAGGGTGGTTGTCTTACCACTTCCGGTGGGCCCGGTTACCAGAATGATGCCATCCGGCAAGGTAATTAATTCCTTGAAATTTTCCTCAACTTGAGAGGGCATGCCAAGGTGATCCATGTCCAGGATAATGTTTCCTTTCTCCAATATACGGATGACCAAACCTTCGCCATGCACGGTTGGCAAGGTCGCCACCCGCAGGTCAATCTCCTTGCCGGAAATACGCATGGATATTTTGCCGTCTTGGGGCAGCCTTCTTTCCGCAATGTCGAGGGCAGCCAGTAATTTTGTTCTTGAGATTATAGCCGGCTGCATGGAAGCTGGCGGGATCTCATGATCATGCAGAATGCCGTCAATTCTAAAACGGATAAGGAGCCCATCCTCATAGGGTTCCATGTGGATGTCACTGGCCCGTCTGCTCACCGCGGTGTCGATAAGATTATTCACATACTTGATAACAGGCGCCTCAGAGGCCATGTCCTTAAGTTTGTCGATGTCCGCATCATCCACCGGAAGTTCTTCCGCTTCGGTGTTCTCAATGGCCAGTCCATAATGCTGGTCCACAAGTTTTTTCAGGTGGGTTTCCAAAGCAATCTGGATTTCGAAGGAAAACGGGAAGACAATCTCGGCGGCGGAAAAAATATCCTCATCAAGAGGATCACCGAGCAGCAGAATATTTTGATCCTCCCGCCTTCTCTTTATTAAGGCGAACGGGTGCTCTCTATGAAACATTGGTGAAATTTCCAGCGGCAGAAATTCATCATCCGGATCTGGGGTATAAATGCTCAAGGATAGCTGTTCTGACAGCGCCCTCAATAGATCTTCTTCGCTGATAAATCCCAGGGATATCAAGATTTCGCCAATCCTGTTCTGCATCTTGTCCTGGTGGGATAGGGCTCTTTCAAGCTGATTGGGTTGAAGCTTCCCCTGCTTGATCAACAAATCACCGATTTTATCCAACAGGCCATATGTTTGGTACATAATCAGTTCCTTAAAATCTAACAGTAAAAGTTTACAACTTATTAGTACAATATTATTTCACAATGCGCACGCAAAAAAACAGCTAGGTGCGGACGCAAAAATGTAGATAACCCTCTTCCCAGCAGGTTTTAACTTTTACTAAGAACAATAGAATAATACCGAATCAACTAAGGTAAAGCGAGCTTTTTTCTTATCTGGCCTGTATTCAAGCGTGGACCATCAAGTTGCCAAAAACACTCCAAAAAAGAAAAATTTGTCAACAAACCAAATTGTGAGATACTTCTACTAGCCCACATTTCTCACAAGTATCGTAGCGAAACGGTACAATGGTATATGGATACGAGGCGCGCGAAGATTTAGGCGCGCAGGCATACTTGCAGTATGTAGAGTACCTAAATCGAGCACCCCAAGAGTATTTGCTTCGCAGCACGCAACACAGTAGGCATGTGCCATTGCGGCGTTGCAGTAGTTGCTGGTGAGAAATGCGGGCTAAAACCTCTCCTACCAAGTGCGGCGAATTATGAGGAAATATCTCATCATAGGAAATGGCGTGGCAGGGACCACGGCAGCAGAGCATATCCGAAAAAACGATGCGGCAGGGGAGATTACCATTCTGACGAACGAAAACCTGCCCTTCTATTACAGGACACGACTCAACGATTACATTGCCGGAAAGGTTTCTGCAGACGGACTCATAGCCAAAAAGGTCTCATGGTATAAGAAACAGCGCATCATCCTTTACACATCAACCAAAGCTGCCAGTGTGGATCCGAAGAAGAAAATGGTCTTAACCGAAGACCATCGCTCATTTGACTACGACCGCCTTCTGATTGCAACCGGCAGCCTGTCCTTTGTGCCGCCTATTCAGGGGGCTGACAAAAGCGGTGTTTTTGCTTTGCGGGATGTGCAGGATGCCAGGGCCATCAAATCTTACAGCCAAAACAGAGTAAATGTTATGGTCATCGGCGGCGGCCTATTAGGGCTTGAATCCGGAAACGCCTTCATACAACTTGGGAAAAAGGTAACAATTGCAGAGTTCTTCCCGCGGCTCCTTCCGAGACAGCTTGACAATGAAGGTGCGCAACGGCTGCAGCAAATTATGGAAAAAATGGGATTTTCTTTCAAGCTTGCTGCAAGGATCACGGAAATAACCGGGGCCGATCGAGCAACCGGGATCCGCCTTGAAGATGGTGAAACCATCCCTGCAGAAATGGTCATAATTTCTGCTGGAGTCCGTGCGAATCTGGACCTTGCCAAATCCATAGATCTTGAATATGACAAAGGCATAAAAGTCGATGAAACCATGCAGACAAGCACGTCTAATATCTATGCTGCCGGCGACGTTGCCGAGTTCAAGGGATTGCCGCCCTCCGGCTTATGGCCTGCAAGCATGCAGCAAGGGAAGGTGGCCGGCACTGTCATGGCCGGCGGTCGCTTACGCTATGTAGGCACCCCTGTTTCAAGCCAGTTGAAAGTAGCTGGCATACAACTCGGATCCATGGGAGAAATCGATGTTGAGGGTAAATTTGCATCCCGGGTGTGGACAAACGAAGACGAATACACCAAAATCGTAATCAAAGACAACCGTATTATCGGCTGTATTATGCTGGGGAACACCAAGGACTTTTTGCGGATAACCAGGGCAATCTCTGAAAACGCTGACATTTCGCTCATCGAGGATCTATTGCCGGCATAAAGATTTACATTGTCTTGATGGTAACCACTATCAGCAAGAGAGTTATATCATGAACAAAGTTGATGACAAGGCCTGGAGCCCCTATCTGGCAGGATCTTTAAGTGGCGTGGTAATTATTTTATCAGCCGTTTTTACCGGTAACTTTTTCGGGGCTTCCACAAGTTTTGTAAGAACTGCAGGCATGATTGAAAAATTTTTCTCCCCCGAACGGCTCAACCAACTAGCATATTTCAGGTGGTTTGTACCAAAAATCGACTGGCAGTGGATGTTCGTGGTCGGCATATTTTGCGGCTCTTTGCTCGCGGCCGTGACCTCTGGAACCTACCACTGGCAAGCGTTGCCGGACTTATGGCAGAAGCGTTTCGGTCCCAGCCGCTTAAAAAGAGGCATCATTGCCTTCCTGGGCGGCATCATAACCATGTATGGGGCGCGATTCGCAGGAGGATGCCCCAGCGGCCATGGCATGAGCGGTGTGCCTCAACTCGCCATCAGCGGTCTGGTTTCTTTGTGCTGTTTTTTTATAGGAGGCATAATTATTGCCATCTCCCTTTATATGTTTGGAGACAAAAAAAGATGAGCGATTTGATTTCCGGATTACTTGTCGGCATGGCCTTTGGTTTTCTCCTTCAAAAAGGACGGGTCATCCGTTATGACCTCCAGGTCGGCGCCCTGCTTCTTAAAGACATGACCATTGTAAAATTTATGCTCTCCGGAGTCCTGGTTGGCATGATTGGCGTTTACCTTTGCAAAGACTTGGGATTCCTGTCCCTAAAAGTCCTTCCGGCCAGCATCGGGGCAAACATTGGCGGCGGTCTTATTTTCGGTATTGGCTGGGGGTTGCTGGGTTATTGCCCCGGCACATCAGCCGGTGCTCTTGGTGAGGGCCGTTGGGACGCCGTGTGGGGCATCCTTGGCATGATTGTGGGAGCAGCTCTTTATGCGGAAACCTTTCCCCTGTTGAAAAAAACGGTATTA
The DNA here is from genome assembly GCA_945787445.1 of uncultured Desulfobulbaceae bacterium. Lineage (GTDB taxonomy): Bacteria > Desulfobacterota > Desulfobulbia > Desulfobulbales > CALZHT01 > CALZHT01. The sequence continues at coordinate 3,365 of CALZHT010000005.1, read as the reverse complement.
ACCTGGGGCAGTCTAACAAGCCGCACCATTCCACAGATGCTGGGAGTGGATCACTGGTTTATCATTCCTTTCTTTATTGCCGCCGTCATCGTTCTCTTCATTTGGTTTGAAAAAAAGGGGTTGTAGGATTGAACCGCCCCGAGGCCCATTTTCAGGAGGACCTGGTATTAGAAAACAGAAGCCGAAAATTTTGTTCTGGCCCTGAGACACATACTCCTCAATATTGTGCCTTTTATATTAACCACCAAGCGCATCAATAATCTATTTGCCTGATTTTTGAGGCTCTTTTTCGAAAAAAACATCCAGGGCTCTCCGAAACCGGCCCCATAGCAGCTGTTCCTGATCCTGGGGAACAGGTCCTATTTTTTTCCATTCCTGCTGCATGCGCCGGACTTCATCACTTTTTCGGCGTCGATCATCGCCCATGCCACGCAGAGCGAAATTGATCTCAAGAGCAAGTTTGATTTCATCAGCAAGGGTAAGGGCCTTTTTGTCATTTTTACTGTCCTGGATGGGCGGATCGATGCCAAGTATCTTTTCCAGTTGAAAGCAGAGGGCTTCCTTCCTTTTCTGATTTTCAAAGCGGTCCTGTTGCAAATTCTCAAAAAACTGGTGCCGCCCTTCAAAAAAGGCGTCACAGCTCGCTTTGAACTGCTCATTTAAGCTGCTGTCCTCTTCCCGGGGTGCAGGTCCTGTTTCACGCCACTGTTCCTGTAAATGACTTAATTGTTCCGCAACCTCCTTGCTGTTTGCCGATACTCCCAACTCCTCTGCTTTTTGAAGCATTTCCATCTTTTTCTTCAAGTTTTCCAAGCGCTCTTCATCAATCTTTTTAAATCGTTCGCGCCTGGCTTGAAAGAATTCATTGCAGGGTTTATTGAAACGCTGCCAAATTTCTTCTTTCTTAGCCTGAGGAACAGGACCGATCTCCTTCCATTTTCTTTGAAGTTCTGTCAGGGTTGCCGCAACTTCCCTCCTGTCGCTCTCCTTATTTACCGAGGCGACAATTTCCTCCACCTGCTCACAGAGTTTTTCTTTTAACTGGAAATTCTGCAGCCGATATTCATCGAGCCATTCAAAAAACTGATCACAAGCCTTTCTGAAACGCTTCCAAACAGCTTTCCCTTCACTTCTGGGGACAGCCCCTATTTTCTTCCACTGAAATTGCAGGTCGCGGATCACTTTACCATGGCCGGGTTTGGGATCAGCGACCAAATCCTCCACCTTTGCACAGAGCTTCTCTTTTTCTTTCAGGTTGTGGAGCCTTTCTTCATTGAGAAGGTCATAATGCTCGTTTAGGCGTCCAAAAAACGTATTACACGCATGCCTGAAACGCCGGTAAAGTTTTATCTCCTTTCGACGCGGTAGAGGTGAAAACGACTTCCATTCCGACTGCAAAGCCTTCAGCTTTGCAGCTGTTTGTTCCCATGCCGTAGCTTCCGTCAAAGCCTCGGCTTCAAGGCAGATGGCCTCCATACGCTCAAGGTTTGCTGCCCGGATCTGGTCCAGATCCGCGAAATATGGCCTGCAGCGCTCGAAGTTCCGCTGGCAGGCAGTATGGAAACGTTGCCATAACTGCTCCGCGTCTTCGCGCGCCACCGGTCCGATTTGCTTCCATTTTGCCTGGGCGTCTTTAACATTTTCCGAGACATAGCCCAGGTCATCCACTTCATCAAGCGATTCCATCGCTTGACAAAGTTCTTCCTTTAAATTCTTGTTCGCCCAGTACTGCCAATCCCGTTGCGCAAAAAATTCCCGCTGCCTCTCTTGAAACCGTTCCAGGGCAATATTGAACCTGTTTATCAAATCATTGTCGTCTTTTTCAGAAAAGTGTCTGAGCGCAGCCCATTTTTTCCTCAGTACTTTTACTTTTTTTTCCGCCTCAGAACGTTTCTCAGCTTCGATAAGTGCTTCAAGTTCTGCACATATCCTCTGCCGCTCAGTGATGGCTTCCTGTTTTTTCAAGTCCCGGGACTTTTTCAGCTCATTATCCCGTTCATCTAATTGTTTACCAATTGCCTGCAGCCGTTCTTTAAGGAGGCCAGCATCAAAAAACCTGAAATGTAATTTATCGAGATTCTTAGCAAGCTGCTCAGCAGGTATTTTGGCCTGCTGCCATTCCTTGTCCCGGATCTTGCGCTCAAGGCGGTCGAGATCTTCTCCAATTTCAGTAAAACGGTTCCGTTCGCTTACAATTTGTTCTTGAACTTCCTGGAAAGAATGGCGTGCTCTGGAAAAACGTGCCGACAGACTCGTAAATGGCTCAATTTTTGGTATCTTTGAACTTTCCGGCCATTTTACCGTGGCAGCCCGGAAATGATCTACGACATCCTCGGCAATGGATCCGGTAAGATTTTCAATCTCTGTGCATATTTCTTCCAACATCTTGACTTTACTTGAAAATTCATCAGCCTTACGCCGCTCATTCTCTCTGCGTCGGTCAAATTCATCTCTGCGATCCGTAAAAAGCGAACACGCATCATCCAGAGAGGTTTTATGAGGATGTTTTCCCTGCGGGTCGTGTTGTAGCCAAATGCCTTGGATCTCTTCAAGGCGGGAGACCGCAAAATCCCATTGGTTTGAATCTGCAAGTGCTTCAGCTTCTTTCAACAGCTTTGCCAACTCATTTTCCGGATCATTTTTTTGGGCAGAGTTCTGGCCCTTGGTCTGCACTGCGGCTAATTTTTCCGTTGCAAGCGTTCTGGCCGTCTTATTGCTCGCCTTTTCCGCCAAATGCTTCAGCAGTCCTGCATCTTCAATTTTTTCAAGCGCGGCACAGGCCGGCTCCTTACCGCATCGCTGTTCAACAATGGAGGACAGGAGATTTTCATTATCAATTGATGCTATCGCTGTGAGTCGAATATCAGTTGAAACAGCGCGAACCGCCACATCGGACAACACCTCTGGATCATTTATTTTGGTAAGCAGGGTTTCTTCAGCAGGAGTTAGGGCTTGGGCGGAAACAAGTGATTCGGCATAAATTTTGTTTATTTTGGCCAGGGCAATATCTTTCAGTTCTGCATCCTGGAGCTGCACGACGAGGCGTTCCAGCGCAGGGAGTTCATTTATTTTCCCAAGGGCAATGTGCCGGATATCTTTTTCTTCATCCTCAACAGCAATTTTTTCGAGCAGCTCTGCATCCTGCTCTCCCAATTCCTGAATCCCTGTCAAGCGCTCCTTAGGATCATTACTTTCCCACTTGGGTTTCTTGAAACCGAAGAGTTCCATGGCCCAGTCCTCTTAAAATCATGCCCAGCAAGCCTTATGCTGTTTAGTATTTGCAGGTACCCTTTCAGACGACCCCAATTATTATAAACCACAATATACAAAACCGACTACCAAAGCAATTTATAAAAAAAATCGCC